>CAYPUV010000107.1:0-12984 GCA_964413895.1 uncultured Anaerolineaceae bacterium | reverse complement strand
GTAAGACCGCATCTGATGCGGCTGCCGGTGTTGACCCCAGAATCCCACGACCTTTGGTCGTGGGAGTATGTCAGTAACTGTTTAATCGTCTCCCGTCGACTTGAACCACCTTCTTTGAGCAGGCCCTTCAAACCTTCGCCGACATAGGAACCTTGAACGAGATACTTGGGCATACTCGGCGTCAAAGATTTCATCACAGACGCTGAGATCATTCTGGTTCCAGACTTCTTCCCATAACCGACGAACAATTGCTTTGTTTTTTTCTATAGGCATCATTTTTTCTCCCGAGTTCTTTTTTTGTCTAAAAAACCAAGATTAGTCATTCAGGTCAATTGGGATTGTTGTTAGATCGCTGACATCTTACCGGTTCCCAGCAACACGCACCATTCCAGATTGGTGTCTGCCACCGGTAAACCATCTACACGCACACCTTCCAGCACAACACTAGGCGGAGTAGGGCGCGCTTTTCCTACACAGGTATTTTTCACTTCTATCTCCCAGCCTGCTTCCGCATAATGCTCTAATGCAGTGCGCTTATAAAGCAATGTCTCCAATCCCGCTTCACGAATTATTTCTGCATTGGCTTCATCTTCTTCCGGGAAAAAATGAGAAATAGCCAGGAATTCACCGGCTGTTATCCGTCGTAACTCTCTCAACAAACTCCCTGGTTTTTCAATATTGGGAAGTCCCAGATTTGTGGTCAAAGTTTCAATTGCTTCGGCCTTGAACGGTGTACGCCGCGCATCAAATGCCAGTAAACTAACCTGGCTGTACAGCCCGAAACTCTCCAACCATCGACGATTTCGGCGTAATACACCAGGACTGAAGTCAGTAGCCACAACCGGGCATTTGAGCTGGCGAACCAGTTTCTCAACCAGATAGCATCGTCCTGAAGCCAGGTCTACAACCGGCCCATCAGTTGTGGAAAGCCGTTCAAGAACATAATCTAATTGGCTGTTCCGGCATTTTGTATACTCCGGTGTGTACAAACCTTGATTTGCTGAGGCTTCCAATGCTTGTGCTTCAACGTAATCGCCACGATTTTCCAAGACAAGTGCCCGGAAGAATTGATCTGCCGGAACTAGGGTATCCGGCGGGACTTCCATCAAACGCTGTTCAAGTTCGGGATGCTCACGCAGGTGTTGGATCAGGCCACTATCTACCCGCTCCCACAGATCATTGCGTGGCAACTCCGGAGTAAGAAACAAGCCAATTCCATCACGAACAGGATAGGTAGCCCGACACGCATTGCACTGTGCCTCGGCCGTTTCGATCCGATTCTTGTCGTATTCGAAAATGTTCCAATCCAACTCGTTATGACAGACCGGACATTCCAGCATTTCAATCAGATAAGTATGCATTCAATCCTCCCACCTTTCTGAGCGCACTAACGCTTCGGCATGTGCCGCCCGCAGATCCACCGCTTAAAAGTACAAACACCCCTTCACGGGCGAACGCAATTTTGATTGACATTTTATCTCAACAGCGCAACCGATCTCAATTAAACACCACCTCAATAATAAAAAGCACGGCTCTGGCAGTCGCGTGCATGCTTCCGGCAACACCCACCACAGCGGTTCCATCACCAAACAGAGACGCAAAGAACTGCGAGCGGCAATAGTCGAAGCAGCGTGGTCGGCGGTGCGCTCCCATCCCACTGGCAGGAAGAATTCGAACGGCTGCGCTGCCGCATTGGGGATAAAAAAGCCATTGTTGCCATTGCCTGCAAACTACTGGTCACCGTGTGGCACGTCCTCACCAAACGCGAGATGGAGGCGGTGAAGGGACGACCAGGGGTAAATATGTGGTGCCCGGCAATCGGGGTGGGGGGCGTGCGTCCGGGGGACGGAGAGGGACAAATTGGCGGGAAGCTACCTTAAAAAATCGCGGCAACGCATGCAAAAGGGAAACCTATTTGCTATAATGGGAGTGAAGTTCCACCTGATTTGACAATCGAAAAGTTCATTGCCAAGTTACTGCAAATCCAATTTGGGAGAGGGTAAAATCATGGAACCAAGTCGGAAAAAGAACTTGTTGCATCTCGTCTTTATAGGCTCGCTTCTGGTGGTTGCCAGTCTGGGAGTAATATTGCTAACCTTTAAAGCTCCCCCGGCTAAGGTACTCGCACATTCGGGAGATGTTTTTGGACCTGCTTGTGGGGTGGCGGTTATAGACGGACAGGTGGGTGATATTGAGTGGGTCAATGCCTCCACGCAGACCTTCCAAATGATTGTCCCCGGCACAGGAACCCCCTTCACCGGGACTCTCAAGGTAATGAACGGGAGCTACTACCTATATTTTGGGTTCACCATCAATGACGACGAATTTTCCTCAAGTGGTCAATACCTCCCTCAGGGAGATGCTATTCAGTTCGTCTTCGACAACGACCACAGCGGCACACTTTTTCAACCGGACGATGATGTCCTGGACATCAATGCGGGCGCGCCCCAGTTTGAAGACCATTACATTGTCGGGACACCAGCCCCCGGGAGCAACCAAAATGACACCCTGGGAGGCGGCACGACCGACGGAGAAGGGGTAGCCCAGCGCGTGAACAGCCTCAACCACTTCGAGGGGAAGCATCCGCTGTGCTCGGGGGACACACTCGATTTTTGCCTGCACCCTGGAGAGACGGTGGGGTTCAGGATTGAGTATTTTGATGCGGAAGGTGACGGCAGTTATGGTGGCAGCCAATTCTTTCCCGGGAACAGCAGCACCTCCGAGGCGGATATCGTTGTCGGGGATTGCAACCTGCCTGACCTGTTTTATTTCTTGCCGCTCATTCTCAACTGACATACTCCCACGACTAAAGGTCGTGGGATATAAGGGCTGGGAATCGTAATGCGCAAAGATTACGCTGCGGCTGCTTTTTCCGTCAGCATTTCTTTAATTTGCTGGATGTGTTCGCGCTCGTGTTCCAGCATGCGGCGGATAATTTTGCGTGGCGTCCAGTCTTCGCCATCATGGGTGGTCACAGCAACGTTCTCTGCTTCAATTGCGGCCCGCAATCGTTCCAGCGCCACACCACGCGCCGCCGCTAAGCGGTACAGCGGGGCTTCGGGCAATTGCTTGAGGCGATCGGTGTACCAAACGTCCGCCTCTGCCAGATGGTAGATAATGTCGCGGATGGTGCGTTGATCTTCATCAGGCTTCCAGGTGAGGGTTTCCTCTGGCAAGTTTTTCACCAAATCGACCAATTCCTGCCGCGATACCGCCATCCAGCGCAACAGAGCTTCCATTTCATTAGGATGCAGCGGATCGTAATCGGTGGGGAAAGTTGAGCCATCCACTTCTTCAAATTCAAACGCCACCCCTTCGCTGAATCTGGCTACCGGTTCGCCGACATCACGTAACAGCCGCAAGTAATTTGCCACGGCCTGTTGTATCTTCTCCTTTGCTTCCGCGATAGTTTTACCGCGCGCGGTTGCGCCGGGTAAAGATGGCACGTGCGCCACCGGCCCAGGAATGGTACTCCCATCGCCTTTAGTTTCAATGTAGACCAGATATTTTTTCATGTAAACCTCCTTGAATGTGTTGCAGCGATTTTCCGTTTTTGCCGCTGTGTTCCCTCCCAATTTTGGCCACGGTATTCATGCTTGGATCGTCACTAACCGCACTCCTTGGCGGTGAATTTGACGAAAGTTGGCGCCCTGGCTAACCGCGGCCAGCACGGCCGGAATGTTCTCAATCACCGCACCGGAAATAAGGTCAACCCCGTGCCGAAACAACACCGGTGACAGGGGCGTGCTGGGGCCCAGCACCAGCACGTGCGCAGCGGGGGGGCAGAGCGCCAGCAGTGATTGGAAGGTGTGGTTGATGAGCGTTGTGCCGGTAATGGCAACGACATCCGCCTGGGGAATGACGGATTGAGCAGCCTCGGCAGGGAGATCTTCGCCGCCGGGCTTTTGCTCCAGCACCCATAACTGCCCCACCCGCTCACGTAAACGGGGAATGAAGGGGAAATGTCCCACCAGCGCCACGTTTTTGCCCGCACCATGGCGGGCGATGACCTCTTCGGCGTTGACGTCTTCCCATACTTCGGGGTGGGGGGGCAACAGCGCATTAATGGTAGCGATACCGATGGACGAGGCGGGGGGGCGTGTACTGCGCGCCATCGTTGCCAGCTCGTTGGTGGTGAGAGAAAGCAAACCGCCCGCCTGGGGTACGGCGGGGCCTGCGCCGCGATGATGCTCTTCGCTGCGCAGCGTAGAAGCCAACCCACAACGGGTTTCGCCCGCCACACGCACTACCACCGCGGTCCAGAATGCACCGACACGCACCTCCTGCACCCTGCCGGCGGGTACTTCGGCGAGCAAGTCGTCAATGAGGGGCATAAAGGATCTCCTTGTTGCAGGATTGCAAGATAGCTACAAAATAAACAGCCACCTTTTCCCATTATACTCCCTAATCAATTCCAACGCCACCGCCATTGTTTCCGCCCTCAACCGCTGCATCAAAACGCAAATGAGCAGGTGTTGCCTGAATAGCGAGGTCTTTGTACGTGGGGGTAATTTGGACAAGCACTACGGTCCACAAATATTCGCCGCTGCGATTCTGCACTCCTGGAGCATCTTTAATATCGGTCGTCAACTGGTAACGGTCAGATCCAATAGTGATGATATTACCATTCTTGTTGTCGAGTACGGCATCGTGCGCCCCCACCGGGCTCTCGCCTTCTTGCCAGACTCGAACCTCAAAGCCGTAATCCGGGGGCAGCGTCCCTGTCCACTGCCATTGAAATTTGGTAGGCCCGTGGGTGGAATCTTCCACCGTCAGTGGATTGAGCAAAGTGAACGTTCCTCTGGGGACGCCGGGCGTGGGTGTTTGTGCCGGGCGCGGTGTTGGCGTAATGGCCGGTCGGTGCGTAGGAGTTGCCGCAGGCGTTTGCGTGGGCGTTGCCGTGGGCGTAGGCGTTTGGGTGGCGGTGGGGGTCGTGGTCGGCGTGGGGGTCGGCGTAGCAGTGTTGGTCGGCGTAGCAGTAGGGGTGGCTGTGTTGGTTGGCGTGGGAGCCAGAGCAACCAGGTTGCTGTGCGCTTGCTGGTTTGTCCATAAGGTAGTGTACAAAACCGGGTCATCAATTAATGCCTGGCTCACTCGCTGCCGCCACCCCGGATCGAGTTCCAACACAGTTTCAAAATCCGCGTAAGCCTGGTTGATGTTTCCCAGTGCGGCATACGCCAGACCACGGTCAAAATACGTGCCGGGATTGCGGTCGTTCATACTGATCGCCACATTGTAAGCATCAATTGCCCGCTGGTATTGCTTTTCCGCGCGGTAGAAGTTCCTGCCTTTGAGCCATTGCGTAATTTCAAGCTCTAACTCAATTGCGCCCAGCGACGAGTCCCCTTCCAACTGGTACAACGGCCGGGTCATTGCATCAAGCAGTGCATTATCGGTGTCATCGTTTTTAAGGTGGGGGTCCCCGTACAAGCCACGAATCACGGTGACAATCGCATCGCCATCGGTTTTGGGATTGGCCAGAGCAAACACAGCCAATTTATCATCGTAAGATAGCTCGCTCACAAATAAAGCGCGTGCGCGTTCCTGGTAGCCGCGAAGCTTGAAAAGTGCAGCCAGATTCAATAGTTGTTCCTCTGAACTGGTGGCGTTTTGGAACTGCTGAATAAGCGTCTGCACCTGGGTAGATTTTTTCTCCTGGCGTTGAAACGAAAACCCCATTACAAGACCGGCTGCCAAAACAGCCAAAAGTATGGCTACAGCAGCAACCCATTTCCAGTTCATCGGAACCAGCGCTTTTAGACGGCGCTGGTTGAATGCTCGACGGTAAATTTCATTGCGCACGTTAAGCTTCCCGTCCGCAACCCGAACCAGACCCATACGTTCCAATAGTTGCTGGAGCGACGACTGGCTGTTAGCGGGGATAGGCCCATCGCGCAAGATTTTCTGATACAGCGCAACCAATTCTCTGCGTTGAGGCGTGGCGCTGATGGCGTCGATTACAAATTGCAGATCTGGATCAAGGTACACCGGGGTAGTGAAGAACAATGTGTCAACCAACCCGTCCACCCGTTCATCGTTCCAGTGGGCGTCCCACATCCGTGCGATGTCTAAAAATAATCGTTGGGTCAGATAGGGTTGTCCATGGGTCCACTCAAATACACGCTCAACCACCGTGCGCCATTGTTCTGGGGTGGCGCCTTCTATTCCCTGCCGGAAGTGTGCCAGTTCGGTCAGGGAAAACTCACCTAATTCAATTTGCTGCCCATTCGTAAAGGGGGATTCGCTTGCATTCAGGTCAAAATCGGCCAGCGTTGCCATCCCCAGCACCACCACGTTGAACCGCTCCCACGCGCTGTCGGCGTCGCGAGCCGCATAGGCCGCCGCAATGGCCGAAAAGAGTCCGTTCACAAACTCCTGTTTCAACCCAGGGTCCACACCATCAAAAAACAAAACCACCGGGTCTTCAGTGCCTGCCAACATCACCTCGCGCCAAAATTCATTCAGGCGCTTTGCTTGTGGTGCAGAGTCGTGTTCGGTCCACCAGGTATTTACCTCAATATCAAGCGAGAGTTGCGCCTTGATACGTCGAAGGATTAGTAGATACAACTGGTCAAGGTTTACATCGGTGCCACCGCTGCCAGCGAACGTAATCGTAACGGCGTGGCTGCCCTGCTGCCGCAGGCGGTCGGCAGCCCGGTTCATCAGGCTAGATTTACCCAGATGATGTGCTGCCAGCACGTAGCAAAACTGTCCCCCATTTATTGCAGCCAATAGTCTACCATCAGCGGGGCGTTCAATGTATGACGGCGCGTCCGGCGGCAGCGGACCTCCAGCGACAAAAAATTGGGTAGAAGCAAAATCCCTGCTTAACATAGGTTATCCTTAACCAATTTACTCACTCACCTTACGCAGTACTGGTAAAGTTGTTGTCAAAATCTTGGAATGAACGATACTTTTCCCCTCCCCCAAATTTGGGAGGGGGTCAGGGGGTGGGGGCGAAAGAATCGACTTGTCAAACGTTTAATTTTGTCAAATCCGCTCCTTTGTAAAGTGATTTACTCACTTGCAAAATACGCGGGTGGTTTGTGGGCCGGCCTCATATGTTTTTGGGAACGTGCCCGAACCACATTGGCTGTGTACCTCCACGGTGTACGTTCCGGGGAGGAAACTGCCGCAATATTGGGTGGTATTGTTGGGAACGGTGCAACTGACACCGGTTCCCTGCACCAAAAATTGCACATCGCCGCCGGTGTTGTCATTGAACACCGATAATTCTGTGAGCGGCGGTGACTTCATGACCAATGGCAAAAAGATGGAGTGAATGTCCGGCGCGGGCAACACAACAGCGGTTTCCTCTAAACCGGCATTATTGTTTGTGTCCGGGTCCGCTTCATTTGCAGTGACCACAGCAGCGGTACGCATTGTGCCGGTCGCTGAAGCCGCCACCGTCCCCTGGATGGTAACCGTAGCGACGCTGCTGCTGGTAAGTGTGTCTAGTGTGCAAACAATGGGGTGCAATCCGCTGCAATATCCCTGGCTGGGCGTGACCGTATTAATCGTCAGACTCAACGACACGGAGGCAGTGAGTACCACCGTTGTCGCATCTGACGGGCCGTAGTTTTCCACCGTCCAGACAAGTGTCAAATCATCCCCCACAAATACCGGGTCCACCGAATCGCTCCCGCTGAGGGATAAATCGACTTCCGTGTCCACCCCGGCAGATGCGACAGCGGTGTTGTTGCCCGGCTGCAGGTCGGTGGTGCTGCCGGCAACAACAGCGGTGTTTTCCAGGTTGCCGACCGTGGCAGCGTTGACCAGCACCACAATGGTCACAGACTCCGTGTTGCCGTTGGCAACTGTGCCCACAGTACACACAACCGTGCCCCCTGCTTCCACGCAGCCGGGTGAAGCGGATTGGAAGCTCACGCCGGGGGGAAGGGTGTCGGTAATAACAACGCCAACGGCATCAGAGGGACCAGCATTGGTAACGCTGAGGGTGTACGTTAGCGGTTCCCCGGCCACTACAGGATTGGGCGCGTTGGTCTTGCTCAACACCAGGTTTGCGCGCGTGTTGACGGTGGTCTCCATCGTAGCCGTATTGTTGCCAGGATCGGGGTCAAACTCATTGCCCGTCACGGTTGCGGTGTTTAGTAGGGTTTTGGTTGTTGCAGCATTGATTACTACGCGAATAACCAATGATTCCACCCCCCCACCGACCAACGTCCCCACGGTACAGGTGACATCGCCGCCCAATTCCGTACAGCCCGGCGAAGCAGACACAAAGGTTGCATTGGCGGGCAGATTATCCGTTACACTCACACCGGTTGCATTGTGCAGGCTGCCATTGGTTACGGTCAGGGTGTACGTCAACGCTTCGCCTGCTATTACCGGGTTCGGTTGACCCGATTTGCTCAGTTGCAGGTCAATCGCCGGGGTAATCCGGGTGGTCTCTGTGGCCGTATTATTGGTTGCATCCAGGTCAGTTTCATTGCCGAACACGGTGGCCGTGTTGGTGATGTCCCCCATCGTGTCCAGGCTAACCCCAGCCACAATTTCCAGGGGGATCGTCTGACCGGCAGCCAATGTCCCAACGGTACACGTAATCACCCTCCCCCCCAACACACACCCCGGCGCAGACGCAACCGACAACTCAACCGGCAATGTATCGACCACCATTACGCCCGTCGCATTAGAAGGGCCACGATTGACAACCGTGAGCGTGTAGGTAATGCTGTCGCCCGCCGTGGCGGGGTCCGGGGAATCGATTTTTGTCAGCGAAAGATCGGCGCGCGTGATGACGGTGGTCGACACGGTCGTTGTGTTGTTGTCGGAAGTCGGGTCAAACTCATTGCCCGAAACACTGGCATTATTTTCAAGTGTATTCGTAACTGCCGGGTCCACAAAAACCACAATTTGCACAGATGCTGACACGCCGGCGCTCAAAGTTCCCACAGAGCACGTAACCGTGTCTCCTATTTCCACGCAGCCCGCAGTAGCAGAATCAAAATTCACGCCTGGCGGCAAATCATCGGCAATGGTTACGTTAGTTGCAACGGAGGGGCCGTTGTTGGTGACGGTCAGGGTGTAGGTAATCGTTTCACCCGCCACCACCGGGTCGGGTGAATCTGTTTTGATTATCGACAAATCGGCCCGTGTGGTGACAGACACCTGCACCGCTGCCGTATTATTACCTTGCACGGGGTCAGTGGTGCTGGTGCTGATCGTGGCTGTATTGTCCAGTGTGCCAAGCGTCAACGGGGTGACAACAATCGTCACCACCGTGGAATCCCCGGCGGGCAACGTCCCTAGCGAACACACAACCGTTGTTGTGCCGGAGCAACTCCCCTGGTCTGGGGTGGCAGACACAAAATTTATTTCAGACGGCAACACATCCGTGAGTGTTACATTTTCGGCGGGGGACGGGCCTTGATTGAGAACGGTCAGCGTATACGTCAACGTATCGCCGGCAGCCACAGGGTTGGGTGTGGCTTCCTTTGTAAGAGCCAGGTCCGCTTTGGGATTGACAGTGGTCGTTTCGCTTGCGTTGTTATTCCCCGGAACCTCATCGCTCACGTCGCTGGTAACGGTAGCCGAATTATTTATTGTGCCGGGAGCTGCAGGAAGCACCACAATTGTCACCTCGCGGGCTTCCCCGGCGACGAGCGTCCCCAAAACACAGGTTACCGTGCCGCTATTATTCACGCACCCCGTCGACGCATCGCTAAAATCAACACTCCCCGGCAGCGTATCGGTCAGCGTCACATTGGTGGCGTCCGAGGGGCCAAGATTGTTTACGGTCAGCGTATAGGTCAGCGGGTCGCCCACCAGCACCGGGTCAACGGCGTCTGTTTTGTCGAGCGTTAAATTCGCTGCTGTTGTTACCGTGGTGATGGCAGAGGCAGTATTATTGGCCAGATCGCGGTCAATCAATGTGCTGGCGGCAGCAGCGACATTGGTCAGGTCAGATGTTGTTGATGAATCAACCCAAACATCAATGGCAGCTGTCTTGAAACTGTTGCGAGCAATATTCCCTACATTGCACACCACTCTCCCGGCGGAATAGTTGCATGTTCCCGCGCTAGGAGAAGCAGATTTGAAAGTGGTTCCGGCAGGCAGGGTATCTGTCACCACAACACTTTTTGCTATCGATGGGCCATCATTTCCAACAATTAAAACATAAGTCACCGGCGTGGGGCTGCCGGCCACCGCAGATGCGGGCGCGGTTTTGTTAATCCACACATCGGCAATTTCATTCACCGTGATGGGGATGGTCTCGCTGTCGGTCAACACGCCGTCGCTCACCACCACCGTGGTGTTGTACACGCCCGGCCCTTGCGCCTCGGTGGGCGTCCAGCTAAATTCGCCGGTGGAAGGGTTGATGGTCGCCCCGGCGGGTGGCGTCAGCAGCGAATAGGCCAGCGGGCTGGCCGGAAGGTCGGGGTCGCTGGCCGAAGCCGTGAAACTGAGCGTGGCTTCTTCATCCACACTTTTTGCACCAATGGAATTGAGCACCGGCGGTCGATTCACTTCATTCACCGTGATGGGGATGATCTCGCTATTGGTCAGCACCCCGTCACTCACCACCACCGTGGTGCTGTACACGCCCGGCCCTTGCGCCTCGGTGGGCGTCCAGCTAAATTCGCCGGTGGAAGGGTTGATGGTCGTACCGGCGGGCGGCGCCAGCAGCGAATAGGCCAGCGGGTTGGCCGGAAGGTCGGGGTCGCTGGCCGAAGCCGTGAAACTGAGTGTGGCTTCTTCATCCACACTTTTTGCACCAATGGAATTGAGCACCGGCGACTGATTCACTTCATTCACCGTGATGGGGATGATCTCGCTGTCGGTCAGTAGACCGTCACTCGCCACCACCGTGGTATTGTACGAGCCTGGCCCTTGCGCCTCGGTGGGCGTCCAGGTAAACGTTAGCGAATTAGTGCTGCCATTACTCACGCTCGCGCCACTGGGCATATTCAAAAAACTGATCGTCAGTGGTGGCGGGGAATCGGGGTCGCTGGCATAAACGGTGAAACTGAGTTCTGCTGCTTCGTCCACTGACTGCGGGCCGGTGGGGTCAAGTTTCGGTGGATCATTCACCGGCGAAACGGTGACGGTGACGGCGGCCGTATTTGAATTCAGATTGCCATCGTTTGCTTTGAAGGTGAAGGTGTCATCGCCAAAAAAATTCAGGGTGGGCGAATAGGCATATTTACCCTGCAAGGGGTCGGTGATGGACACAGTCCCGTTGGCAGGTTGATCGACAATGCTGAACGTCAGCGCATCGTTGTTGGGGTCGGTTGCGGAAAGGGTGCCGTTCACAGAGGTGTCTTCTTGGGTTGTGTTCGTGCCATCGGCAGCGGTGGGCGCAACATTCTGCACCGTCACCACCGCAGATCGAATAGTGGGCGTCGGCACTTCAGTGCTTGTTACCGAAGCGTTGTTGGTGATTAATGTTCCCCCGGCCAATGGTTGGTCAATGGTTACAGCATATACCACCGTCACCACAGAATGCGTGACCACGGTCATGTCCGTTGCAATTTGCGGCGGCGTGCCGACAGTGCCGCCCGCGCTAGGGGGGCTAATTTGCACGCTGCCCGGCACAAAGCTGGTATTCGCCGGCAGTGGGTCGGTTACGGCGACATCTGTGAGTTGGGTTTGACTGCCGGTAGCGATGCGTACAGTGTAGGTTACAACCTCCCCCGGAACAGCGGATGAGGTACTGGCAGTTTTGGTAACTGTGAACACCGTCGGGGGGGGCAAGACAGCGGTCAATGGTCGAGGATACGGAGGGATTGTAGCGGGGGGGGCCGCGTGAATTACGCCCACAACACTAATGAATAAGAGAGTCAAGGCAAAGAAACCTGTAAATAAGCGCGCAAATCTATTTGTGCTCATAAGGAAGATCCTGATGACAACAAAACGCCAATGACAACAATCTTGCCACAGAAGCAACTTTTGCTGTGATTGGCGTATTTTTACAATACAGTGAGGATGTATTGTGATAAAGTTAATCGTGCACAAACATGCGTCACAGACGCAAGGCATTAGCTAACGATTTATGCAATTGTAACAGTATCACAGGATTATAGGAACGGGGTCTGAGTTT
This sequence comes from uncultured Anaerolineaceae bacterium, assembly GCA_964413895.1. Taxonomy (GTDB): domain Bacteria; phylum Chloroflexota; class Anaerolineae; order 4572-78; family 4572-78; genus JANTHQ01. The sequence continues at coordinate 923 of CAYPUV010000107.1, read as the reverse complement.
AGTTAGAAAATAGTTAGAAAGGTAAGGGGAACAATGGAAAGGGTTAGAGATTGGCGCAATTACAACACATCAATCTCTAACCGCCAAATTCCACTATTTTTTCAGCAAAAAGTAATTTGCAAAAGAGTCCTGGTAATTTGCCGGGGTGTATTCGCCGCTGGCCTTATCCAACCGATAGTCGCCCTGGTAATCTCCGCGCGCAATTCGATGCAGCATCTCAACCAAGCGATCCACATCATGGGTGTTGTTGTAACAGCCGAAGCTCATCCGCACCATCCCCGGCATATTCGAGCGGTCGCCGCCGAGCATTTGCGCTCGCCAGGCGGCAGTTGCGCTTCCATCCAGTTGCAACAGATGTACCACGTAGGGATGCGCACAAAAACACCCACTCCGCACGCCAATTCCGCCTTCGTACCCCAAAATGGCTGCCAACAAAAAATGCGACACACCCTCCAGATTAAACGGGATCACGCCCACTTTTTCGTTAACTTTCGCCGGGTCGGTTTGACCATAAACCCGAATCCCCGGCACAGACTGCAATTGCGCAAGCGCATAGGCGGTCAGTTCCGCCTCGTGCGCGGCGATAGTATCCATCCCAACGTCCATCAATATCTGCGCCGCAACCGCCATCGCCACTGCGCCGGGCACATTCGGGCTGCCCGCCTCATCGCGGTCTGGCATGCCGGCCCAATACACTTCGTCCGAGGTCACCAGGTCGATGGTGCCGCCGCCCCGATACTCTGGCGGGCGCTGCAGAAAGAATTCTTGCGGGCCAATCAGCGCGCCGGTTCCAAAGGGGGCATACATTTTGTGCGCCGACAAAACCACAAAATCCAAATGTTCCGGGTCGTCATCCGGTTTCATATTCACCCGCCGATGCGGGGCCAACTGAGCCGTATCCACTAAAATTCTAGCCCCTGCCG
>CAYPUV010000106.1:0-12990 GCA_964413895.1 uncultured Anaerolineaceae bacterium | reverse complement strand
CTGCGGTGTCCGTCAGCCCTTCGGCCTAATAAGCATGCGAAGACTGCCAAAAGACGCAGCCTGAGTAGACTCGAACAGCGTGAGAGCCGTATCGAAGGGGCGTTTCCCACATCATAACTGAAATGTCAACACAACTTAGCGATTTGTGCTGCGAGAAACGTGATGATTTTACGCCGGAAATCTCACGCATCAATGCTGACCGCTGAATACTGGATGCTAACTTGAAACTCGAAACTCGAAACTCGAAACCTATTGACGCAATTATCTTCGATATCGACGGCGTGCTGGTAGATGTGTCACAATCATATCGCGTCGCCATTATTCAAACGGTAGACATTTTCTTTGCGCAGGGGTTGGGATTGCGCTACGAAGAAGACCCTATTTCGCTGCTGGATGCCGCCGATATAGACAGCCTAAAATTGGCCGGCGGGTTTAATAACGATTGGGATCTGACAACTGCCTTTATTATTTATTTCGCAGATATGCTCCCGCCACTATCAATGCCAACGTTTCCCCTCAAACGGCACGTTCCTGCAATGTTGGCTTATTTGCAAATAGCCAGCGGCGGTAAGTTGAAAATCACAATGGACACCCTGCGTCGAAAGAAAAACATTTCTCAACTGGCGCAGCAAATTGCAGAACAAGGTGGCGGATTACCAGGATTAAAACAAGCGCTTCCTTCCCGCAACAGGCATTTAATTTTCAACCACGGTGATCTGCTGAAAGAAAATTTAATCCAGCGTATTTTTCAGGAAATCTACCTGGGGCAAAAACTCTTTGCCGAAACTTATGACGAAGATGCCGTAGTGGTGCAAACGGATGGCGTTATCAACAACGAAACACTGCTTATTAACCCAGCCGTGTTGAAGAATCTTGCTAAAACAGTGAGTCTGGGTATTGCCACCGGACGTCCCAGAGCCGAAGCCGAATATACCCTGAAACGCCTGGGTATTGCTCACTATTTTCAATCGATGGTTACGCATGATGAAGTGGTTTTAATGGAAGCGGAAGGCAAACCTGCCCCCTGGCAACTGCTGGAAGCCGCTCGCTATTTAGACCCCGTTCCCGCCCGCAGCGCCTACGTCGGCGACACCCCCGACGACATTCGCGCCGCCAAAGCCGCCAATCGCACCGTCCCCTTTTTGGCAATTGGCACGCTGGCAGCCGCGCAAAATAAAGCCGCCCTGCGCTACCAATTTCAATCGTTGCATGCTAACCTCATCTTGAACCACCCAGATGAATTGCAAGATGTAATTCGGTTGATGGAGATTGGAGATTAGAAAGTGAAGATTACCCCCCCCCGACAGGCCACCATCCACCGCCAAACAAACGAAACTGACATTACCGTGAGCCTGACGCTAGACGGCAGCGGGCAGGCTGATGTGCAGACCGGCGTGGGCTTTCTTGACCATATGCTCGATGCACTGGCACGCCACGCCCGCTTCGATTTGACGGTGCGCGCCACCGGCGACCTGCACATTGACGCGCATCACACCGTGGAAGATGTGGGCATCGTGCTGGGGCAATCGCTGGCGCAGGCGCTGGGCGACCGGCGGGGCATTACCCGCATGGGATACGCCGTTGTGCCAATGGATGAAAGTTTGGCGCTGGTGGCGGTGGACATCGGCGGGCGGGGGTATTTTGTATTCGACGGGCATTTCGATACGCCGCACATCGGGCAGATGGCAACCACGCTCATCCCCCATTTTTTTGAAAGTTTGGCACACGCGGCGAAACTCAATCTGCACGCCCGATTGCTGGCGGGTAACGATGACCATCACCGTGCCGAAGCGTTGTTCAAAGCGTTGGCGCGCGCACTGAATCAGGCAGTCGCCATTGACCCGCAACTGCGCGGGCAAATCGCCAGCACAAAAGGGAGCATCAAATAATGGCAGACGAATCCATTCCGGGACCGGCATATCGCATTGAAACGGCGCGGCTGGTTTTGCGCAACTGGAATCCCGCCGATACGCCACTGGCACACGCCGCCATCGAAGCAAGTCTGGAACATCTGAAACCGTGGATGCTGTGGGCGCAAAATTCACTCCCCATGCAGGAGCGGTTGAATTATATCCGCCGCTCACGCAGCCGGTTTGACGCGGGCGAGAGTTTCGCCTTCGGCATTTTTAACCCGGATGAAACCGAGGTGTGGGGCGGGTGCGGACTGCATCTCCGGCAGGCGCGGGTATACTGGAAATCGGCTATTGGATACACATTAAGCAAATCAACAAAGGATTCGCCACCGAATTGAGCGCTGCGCTGACCCGTGTTGCCTTCACGGTGGAAAACGCCCGGCGCGTCGAAATTCGGTGCGATCCCGCCAACGCGCGCAGTGCCCGCGTGCCGGAAAAGCTCGGTTTCACGCTGGAAGGCACGCTGCGGCAAGCATATCTCGGCGTGAATGACATTCCGCGCGATGTGATGGTGTGGGGCATGCTGGCAGACGAATTTCCGCAATCGCCCGCCGCAAAATTCTCTGTGGCGACATTCGATGCGCTGGGGCGTCGGTTATTTTAGCGAAAATAATAATTTTTCGTTATTCATTTTTCGTTATTCATTGCCTTTTTACTCATCTTTGCCACACGTCAATTTTTGCACTATTATAGCCCTATGAAAACTTCTTCTCTGGTAATTGTAGATTACGGCGTGGGAAATTTCCGCAATGTGCAAAAGGCGTTTGCCGCTGTTGGGGTAGAAGCCTCCATCACCAGCGACCCCGCCGCCATTGATGCCGCCGACGCGGTGATTTTGCCCGGCGTGGGCGCATTCGGCGACGCAATCGGCAATTTGCGCCGTCGCGGGCTGGAAGATTCGGTGCTGCGGGCGGCGCAATCGGGCAAACCGTTTTTCGGCATTTGTGCGGGGATGCAATTACTTTTTGAGCAGAGCGATGAAATGGGCACCCACACCGGGTTGGGGTTGCTTCCCGGACACGTCACCCGTTTTCCACAGGGGTTGATTGTGCCGCATATGGGCTGGAACCAAATCGAACCGGTGGGCAACCATCCATTACTGGCAGGGGGCCCGGCGGGGCGTTTCGCCTATTTTGCCCACTCGTACATCTGCATGCCCGCTGACCCCACGCACACCATCGCCCGCACCGATTATCACGGCAAATTTGTCAGCGCCGTTGCCAAAGATAATATTTTTGGGATTCAATTTCATCCCGAAAAAAGTCAGCGGATGGGATTGCAAATTTTGAAAAATTTCGCGACAATCGTGAATGAGCGATTCAACGATTCAGCGAGTGTAGTATTTCTGCAATCTTGAAACCCTGCAACTTTCAGCTTTGAACTTGAAACCCGAAACCTAAAACTCTATGGGAGGAGCCAATGATTCTTTTTCCAGCGATAGACATTCGACATGGCAAATGTGTTCGTCTGCTGCACGGCGACCCCAACGCCGAAACAATTTACGCCGATGACCCCGCCGAAGTTGCCACCCAATATCAAGAGCAGGGCGCAGAATGGCTGCACGTAGTTAACCTGGACGGCGCATTCGATGACCCCAGCGGCGACACTGCCACCGATGACGCCATTCAAGCCATCGTTGACCGCGTGGACATCCCCGTGCAGGTGGGCGGCGGCTTGCGCACCTTCGCCGATATTGAATATGTGCTGAATATGGGCGTTTCGCGGGTGGTGCTGGGCACGTTCGCCGTGGAACGGACGCGCCAACTACCCGACGTGCTGGGATGGTTTGGGCCTGAACAAATTTTGGTGGGCATTGATGCTCGCGAGGGGATGATTGCCACCCATGGTTGGCAAAAAATATCCGACGTGAGCGCCATCGAATTTGGAAAAGAAATCCGCGCCATGGGCATAACCCACGTCGTCCACACTGACATCAGCCGCGACGGCGCCCTCACCGGCATCAACCTGCCCGCCAGTGTGGCACTGGCAGAAGCCACCGGTTTACGGGTTATCGTCTCTGGCGGCGTCGCCAGCCTCAACGACGTGCGCTGGGCGAATGCCGCCGGTGGCAACATTGAAGGACTCATCATCGGACGAGCGCTGTACACTGGCGCATTCACCCTGCCCGAAGCGTTGCAGGTGTTGAACGAATGAAAACGCCCAAACCCTGGCGCGTCGCTGCATCACGTTACCTGCTCAACCACCCCTTTCTGCGGGTCATCGAAGATACCCTGGTTCACCCCGACGACGGTCGCAGCTACAAACATTTTCTGGTGGAGGGGGGACGACACGCCGTGGCAGTGGTGGCACTCACCGATGACAGCAAAATCTTGCTGACACGACAATATCGGCACGGCGTGAAAGACGTGATTTTCGACCTGCCCGCCGGGCGCGTCGACGGCGATGAACCGTTCATCGAAGCGGCGGCGCGGGAGTTGGAAGAAGAAACAGGCTATCGCGCCGGACACATCGAATATCTAACCTTCTACAATCAGTTTCCCGGCGGCATCACCACCGGCGGACACCTCTTTTTCGCCAAAGCTTTGCAACCAACAGGGCAGCGCCATCTGGATGAAAATGAAGACGTGGTGGTGGTAGAGATGCCCGTTGACGATGTACTGAAATTAATACTGGACAATCGCACCCCCGACGGCTCATTGATGTTGGGGGTGCTGTTTGCCCGGGCAAAAGGGTTATTTTAGTTCAAAGTTTAGAGTTCAAAGTTTCAAGTCCAACGTTCAAAGTCTGTTATGAAACTTAAAACTCAAAACTTGAAACCTGAAACTCAAAACTATGTTAGCCAAGCGAATTATTCCCTGTTTAGATGTAAAAAATGTGCGTGTGGTGAAGGGCATCAACTTCCTGAACCTGCGTGACGCGGGCGACCCGGTGGCGCAAGCGCAAATTTACAGCGACGCCGGCGCAGACGAGTTGGTGTTTTTGGACATCACCGCCTCGCACGAAGGGCGCGGGCTGACGCTGGACATGGCACGCCGGGTGGCGGAATCGGTATTTATTCCATTCACCGTCGGTGGCGGCATCCGCACCGTGGATGATATGCACGCCATCATCTCTACCGGCGCCGACAAAGTGAGTCTGAATACAGCGGCGGTCAAACGCCCGGCGGTCATCACCGCAGGTGCAAAAGCCTTTGGCAGCAACGCGATTGTGGTAGCCATTGACGCGCGGCGGCGGGTGGATACCGATACACCGGCGTGGGAAATCACCACCCACGGCGGTCGGCAGCGCACCGGCATCGACGCCATCGAATGGGCGCAAGAATGTGAAGCGCGCGGGGCGGGCGAAATTCTGCTCACCAGCATGGATGCGGACGGCACCAAAGCGGGCTTCGATTTGGAACTGACGCGCGCCATCAGCGAGGCCGTCTCCATCCCGGTGATTGCCTCTGGCGGGGCGGGGACGCTCGCCCATTTTGCGGAAGCCTTCACCGTGGGGCACGCCAGCGCCGCCCTCGCCGCGAGCCTGTTCCATTTCAAAGAACTCACCATCGCTGAAGTGAAAGAGTACCTGCGGGCGCAGGGCATTCACGTGCGGCCGATTTCTGAGGGGTAAATATATCTATGGAAATCCGACCTTTTCAACCGACAGACGCAGCATCCGTTATCGCATTGTGGGAAAAATGCAATCTAGTTGTACCATGGAATGACCCCCAAAAGGACATTGCCAGAAAATTGGCACGTGATGCAGATTTGTTTCTGGTAGGGATACTGGACGGGATGTTGGTTGCCTCTGTTATGGCAGGCTATGAAGGGCATCGCGGGTGGATCAACTATTTGGCAGTTGACCCTGATATGCAAAAGCACGGTTTGGGCAGGATGATGATGGCAACCGCAGAAAAACGAGTATTCGCAATGGGATGCCCAAAAATAAACTTGCAAGTTCGAGAAAGAAACACCGGAGTCATCAAGTTTTATCGAAAGCTTGGGTATTCAATTGATCCTGTGGTGAGCATGGGGAAACGATTGACACCAGATGATTGAATCTATACTTCCCCCCCTCAAATGGAATGACGCCGGGCTGATTCCGGCGATTGTGCAAGATGCGGACACGCTGCAAGTGTTGACACTGGCGTGGATGAACGAAGAATCGCTGCGGTTGACGTTGGAAACGGGTGAAACGTGGTTTTGGAGTCGCTCGCGGCGGGAGTTGTGGCACAAAGGCGCTACCAGCGGCAACATCCAAAAAGTTGTGGCGCTATTTTACGACTGCGACAGCGACGCCCTGCTGGTAAAAGTCCATCCGGCGGGACCCGCGTGCCACACCGGCGCGGTGAGTTGTTTTTTTGGCAAAATAGAAATTGGCGGATAGCCAATTTTTCATTATTCATTTTTAATTTTTCATTGAACTTCCCCGGAGGTATTTTATGTCTGTAACAGCAATTGTGGGCGCGCAATGGGGCGACGAAGGTAAAGGCAGAGTGGTAGACTATCTGGCGCAGCAAGCCGACATGGTCATCCGCTTTCAGGGCGGCGACAACGCCGGACACACCGTGGTGAACGACCACGGCACATTCAAACTGCATCTTATCCCGTCTGGTATTTTCAACCCGCAGACGATCAACCTGGTAGGCACGGGTTGCGTCGTCAACCCGCAAACTATGCTGGATGAAATCGCCAATCTGGACACATCCGGCGTGTCCACCGACAAGTTGTTTATCAGCAATCGGGCGCAAATGGTTATGCCGTACCATCAGCAATTGGATGGCTTGCAAGAATCCGCCCGCCGCGAAAAGAAAATCGGCACGACCAAACGGGGCATTGGTCCCGCGTACGCCGACAAAGGCGCTCGGCGGGGACTGCGTGTCGGCGACCTGCTGCATCCAAATTGGCTGCGGGAACGCTTGCGTCCCACGCTGGAAAATGCCAACCGCGAAATCACCCACTTCGGCGGGGATGCGCTGTCGTTTGATGCCCTGTTTGACCAGTGTATGGCGTGGCGAAACGCGCTGACACATCGCATTGTGGATGTACTCCCCCTGGTGCGTGATGCCTATCGCGCCCAAAAATCTATTTTGCTAGAGGGGCAACTCGGTGTGATGCGCGACCTGGATTGGGGTATTTACCCTTACGTCACCTCATCGAATCCCACTGCCAGTTTCTCGCTGAGCGGCGCGGGACTGCCACCCAATGCCTTAAACCGCGTATTCGGCGTGGTAAAAGCGTACAGCACCGCCGTCGGCGAAGGGCCGTTCCCCACCGAACTATTTGATGAAAACGGAGAGTACTTGCGCACCAAAGGGAACGAGTACGGGGCCACGACCGGACGGCCCCGGCGCTGCGGCTGGTTCGACGGCGTGGCAATTAACTATGCCAGTTGGCTGAACGGCTTTACTGGGCTGGCAATTACCAAGCTCGATGTGCTAGACGGGTTATCGGAATTAAAAATTTGCACCCACTACCGCCTGCCCGATGGCACACTAATTGATTATGTGCCCGATACCACTATTTTGGAAACGGTGCAGCCGGTATTTGAAACTCTGCCTGGCTGGGATGAACCAACCACAACCGCCCGTCGCTGGGATGATCTGCCCGCCAATGCCCAACGCTACCTGAAGCGCATTGAAGAACTGGCGAGCGCACCGCTGGCATTTGTCTCGGTGGGCGCAGAACGCGAGGCAATGATTGTGCTGTAGTGGCAATCAGCCTTCAGTTTTTAGCTTTCAGCCACACGCTGACTGCTGATAGCTAGATTCTTCCGAAAGGATACCCTATGTCGAATTTCATCACCACCCTCACCCAAATCATTGAAGACAGAAAAGCGCACCCTAAACCCAAATCATATACCAATTACCTGCTGGATAATCCCCAAAAAGCAGCCCAAAAAGTAGGTGAAGAGGCCACGGAAGTGGTGATTGCGGCCCTGGTTCAAAATGATGACCGTCTACTGGATGAAACGGCGGATCTGGTGTATCATACTTTGGTACTGCTCAATACCCGAAACTTGACCTGGCAACAGGTACTGAAACGCCTGGAAACCCGACACCAACCATAGCATAAAATGAAAAATGTCTGACATCAAAGCAGAAATCAAACATATAAAAGCGCTTCTAGAACAACACTATCAAAATATTCACTACCTGGAAGAGCAAGCGGCGGCGCATGGCCCTCTGGCGGTCCCGCTCGACATCCATAACAAGCTAACAACAGAACGGGAGGCCGTGCAAACCCTGGAATTGAAACTGGCTCGCTTGCGAAAAATGCCTCCACAACGCTTTAAGGACGTGGGGACACGCCTTGTTCCTCTTGATGAAACTGAAAAAGCGCCTACAATTGCAGTGATTGAAGACGACGTGCACTGGCAGGAAATTATCGGAGAGGTGGCTACGGCGCTGGGCTACAAAACGAAACCCTACACAATACGCCACCTTGTTACCAACGCCGATGCCCTTTGTCGGGCCGGTCACCAAATATCAGTGATTAGCCTGCCCGCCCCTGAAGATTTCTCAGACCAACTAAACATAAGTGCCTGGACTCGGGCCGTGGTGAAGATCAGTCACACAATGCCCATTATTTTGCTGACCACCCGTGACACCCGCTCCGTATCTATTACAACCCGATATTCGTTGCTCAAATACAACGCGCCGAACATTACAACATTGCAAAAAGAAACATTCACCTACGAGTGGTTTACCAAAATGTTCAAAAAGGCATTAGACTTAAATTGAGACAGCGCTTTATGGAGCCGTTATCCGTTGAAGCCATTCAACAGCATCTTCCCACCCAAATCTTTGGGCAAACCATTATCTACTATAATCACGTTGGCTCAACCAACACCGAACTCAAAAAACTGTTACCCGCTGACGTACCGGAAGGGACACTGGTAGTTACCGATGAACAACTGACCGGGCGCGGACGGTTTCATCGAAGTTGGTATGCGCCCTCCCGCAGCAGTCTGCTGACTTCTTTACTTTTTCGACCCACATTTTTGCCCCCTCACCACGTTCAGTTGCTGACAATGATTTGCGCGCTGGCGGCCAGCGATGCCATCGCCACGCACACTGGCATTTCCGCGGGGATAAAATGGCCCAATGATCTGATTTATGATCAGCGTAAGTTGGCTGGGATACTCACCGAATTGGGAATCGCAGAGGAACAGACAGAATGGGTGATTGTGGGATTAGGATTGAATGTTAATGTTGATTTTAATACCTTTGACGGAATCGACTCAGATGATGCACCCTCGCTGGCAGAAACGGCCATCAGCCTGCAAATGGTTGCCGGGCAGCCAGTTGCTCGCTTGCCATTGCTGCAAACGTATCTTGTGCGCGTAGAAGAGCGCTACGATGCTCTGCGACGCGGCCATAGCCCCATTGGTGAATGGGAGCGAAATCTTTCCACACTAAACCGGGCAGTCAAAGTCACTACACCGCAGAGTACGTTTTACGGTATAGCCGAGGGCGTTGCCGAGGACGGGGCACTACTCGTCCGATTGGCAAATGGTGAACTGGAACAGGTGGTGGCAGGTGATGTAACACTGCGGAAATAGCTATCAACGGTCAGCTTCTCTAGAAGCAAAAAACCCCGGCAGGTGCTTGTACCTGCCGGGGTTTTTTTATGTGGCCACAACTACCTCATATTCTCTTTCACCAATTGAGCCACCTGTTCGGGAAGCTCGGCCACTCTAACGCCTACCGCTTCAAACGCAGCGATTTTTTCAGCAGCCGTTCCTTCGCCGCCTTGAATGATAGCGCCGGCATGGCCCATACGCTTGCCCGGAGGCGCAGTGCGCCCGGCAATGAATGCCGTTACAGGCTTGCTCATATGAGTGGCGATGTATTCTGCTGCCTTTTGCTCATCTGTGCCGCCAATTTCCCCAATCAACACCACGTATTCAGTGAGGGGGTCGGCTTCAAATAACTTCAGCACGTCGATGAAGTTTGTGCCGATGATGGGGTCACCACCAATGCCAATGGCGGTGCTTTGGCCCAACCCCAGGTTGGTTAACGCTTGCACCACTTCATAGGTGAGCGTTCCACTGCGAGAAACAAGCCCCACATTGCCCGGCTTGTGAATTTGAGCCGGCATAATGCCAACTTTAGCCTGATCGGGTGTGATCAGGCCGGGGCAGTTTGGTCCAATCAAGCGGCTGTCCGTCTGTTCCAGGAAATTACGCACACGTGCCATATCCAGCACAGGAATACCTTCGGTAATACAGACAATCAGTTCCACGCCTGCTGCCGCCGCTTCCATAATTGCATCGGCGGCAAAGCGGGCCGGCACGTAAATAATAGAGGTATTTGCGCCGCGAGCTTCAACCGCTTCTTTTACCGTATCGAACACGGGAACACCCAGCGTCCATTCGCCGCCCTTGCCGGGCGTAACGCCGGCCACCACATTTGTGCCGTATTCAATCATCTGCTGCGTGTGGAAATTACCCTCTCTACCCGTAATCCCCTGTACCACCAGTCGGGTATCATTGCCAACCAAAATGCTCATGCTTGTCCTCCTTTAGCCAGGGCAACGGCCTTTTGCGCCGCTTCGCCCAGCGACGTGGCGCTGGGGAAATTGGCCGCCTTCAAAATGGCACGTCCCTCTTCTTCATTAGTCCCTACCAGTCGCGCAACCATCGGAATCCCCGTATCCACTTCTTTTAATGCCTCTAAAATCCCATTGGCGACTTCATCGCAGCGAGTAATTCCACCAAAAATATTAAACAAGACGGCTTTAACTTTGGGGTCGGCCAGAATAATTCGCAAGGCTGCTGCAACTTTGTCGGCTTTTGCGCCGCCCCCAATATCAAGGAAGTTGGCCGGTTCGGCGCCATAGTGCTTTACAATGTCCATTGTTGCCATTGCCAAGCCGGCCCCGTTAACCATACAACCAATTTCGCCGTCAAGCTTAACAAAGCTCAACCCGGCCTGACGCGCCGCACGTTCTGATTCATCTTCTTCCTGACGGTCGCGCATTTGGGCCAGATCCGGGTGACGGTAAAGTGCATTATCGTCCAGCACCATTTTTCCATCTACGGCCAGCAAGCCACCAGCGCCGGTAATCACCAGGGGGTTGATTTCTGCCAGGCTGGCATCAGAAGCCACAAAAGCCTGGTAGAGTCCGTTGGCAATTTTTACAAAGGAATTGATTAATTTGCCGCGCAAGCCCAGTTCAAACGCCATATTTCGCGCCTGAAAGTCAACCAGCCCCAACAACGGGTCGACGGGCTGCCGGACAATGGCTTCAGGATTATTTTTGGCCACAACTTCAATTTCCACCCCACCCTCTGCGGAGGCGATGAAAACCGGTTTATGAACGGCTCGATCAATGACAATCCCCAGATAAATTTCGTTTTTAATATCAGCGGCTTCGTCAATTAAAACTTTCTCCACCGTCAGGCCTTTGATGTTCATACCAAGAATTTGATCGGCAATAATTTCTGCTTCATCTGGGTCTTTTGCCAGCTTTACACCACCGGCTTTGCCACGGCCACCAACCAAAACTTGACTCTTTACAACCACAGGCCCACCGCCCAGTGTCCTTGCAATATCTCTGGCTTCGGCGGGTGTGGAGGCAACTTCACCCTTGGGAATAGGAACTCCATACTTGGCAAAAATGCGTTTGCTTTGGTATTCGTGTAATTTCACATAACCCTCCTTTGGATTTGTTTTATATACAGATTTACTTAAATGTGGATTACCACAAGTAGCCCCGCAAACACAGCATAGTATTCAAACAGGGTTTTACCAGAGCTGATTATAACACCTGTGAAGGCATGTGCAAAAGAAACAAGCACAAATTTGTGTGTCTTTCCAATGCGTATTCTACTGGCAGAAATCGGCAACAGATACCTTATACTGGCGCAACGCCCAAAAGGAACTAGTTCCCACGTTAAAAATCCAGGCCTTTTTTAGGCCCAAAATTTGGTTGTGGACTATATGTTTTTGGCTCGTAGTAAATTATGATTAATAATAGCTTAATTTCATATTAAGGCTTCCTTAAATATCTTACGCGCACATTATGGCAAATGAAAAAAGTGTTTTCATCATCCTAATATGCATCCACAGCATAACCCGTCCATCGCGCCTTCAGTACGCTGCAATACATATTAGGAGGCTACATGATCGTACCACATTTTCGAGTGTTGGTTGTTGAAGAAGATTCCCTGTTTCGTAATGGAATAGAAAGTTCGTTGCGACATGCAAATATGCAAATCATCGGCACTGCTCCGGCCGACATTCACGTTATTGTGGCAGAGATTAAACGCACCAACCCCACAGCCATCATCCTCAACGACCAATCTGATAATATCGATGCACAACTTATTTTGAATCTGTTAAATATCTATCCCACGTTGAAGATCATTGGTTTGAGCCTTGAACATAATCGCCTTAATGTTTATGGTAAGCAAGAAGTGCAGGTTACCACTACCGACGACTTAATTTCTGCAATCATCGATTCAGCAGGATCACCGCCAACAAAACTGACGACCTCATAATGTTTAGGAGGATGCCACATGAACAAACATCTTATTAATGTGATCGTCTTGATTGTTATCGTTACGCTCGCTGCAATATTTGGGCTAAACCATATTGTATTATTCCCTGCCGAAGCCAGCGCAGAAGCAGTACCCATCGATTGGCTATTTGGGATGCACTTTAAAGTCATTGCGTTTCTCTTTGCCCTAATTCTGGTATTTGTCTTGTACAGCGTCATTGTCTTCCGGCGCAAATCGGGCGAGACAGGTGATGGCAAATATTTCCACAGCAACACTACTTTGGAAGTTGTGTGGACTATCGCGCCACTGATTACAGTGCTGTATTTTGGCTACCTGGGTGCGGTCATTCTGAAAGACATTACTGCCCCTGCCGACAATGAACTTCAAGTGAATGTTACCGGTGCCCAATGGTCCTGGAAGTTCGACTACCCGGAATACGATATTACATCGAATAACCTGGTGTTGCCACAAGGACGAACCATAGATTTTGCAATGACTTCTCTAGACGTTATCCATTCGTTCTGGGTTCCCGAATTTCGGGTGAAACAAGACCTACTCCCCGGCACAACCAAACATCTGCGCGTAACGCCCACGCGCGTTGGTGAATACACACGGCGCTGTGCAGAAC
>CAYPUV010000105.1:0-13346 GCA_964413895.1 uncultured Anaerolineaceae bacterium | reverse complement strand
TGTCAATCTTTTTTATCAAATTCTTATTCCACTGGTTATTGGGGTTTTTCTCATATTTATCGCCGCGGATGTTTACCATCGCGGTGTGAATAGGTGGCGTCGGCGAAAGGGGGCGAACCAATGAATACGCTGAATGCTGCGTTCCACCGTTTTGATCACTGGCAACGCCTGGAACATGGCTTGCTCATGATTAGTTTTACCCTGTTGGCTATTTCGGGATTGCCGCAAAAATATGCAGACAACAATTGGGGGGCTTTTCTGATCCACTTGCTGGGGGGGATTGAATTTACACGCAAAATTCATCATACATCGGCCATTGTACTGATGCTTGGCTCAATTTATCATCTGGTTGCTGTGTCCTACAAGATTTTTGTGCTGCGTGCGCCCTTAACGATGCTGCCTGGCTGGCAAGATGCAAAAGACGCCTGGCAGACACTGTTGTACAACATCGGGCTGGCAGAGGCGATGCCCAAAATGGGACGCTACACCTTTGGCGAAAAGACTGAGTACTGGGCGGTGGTGTGGGGTACGGTGCTTATGATCATCACCGGATTTATGCTCTGGGACCCTATTGCCGTGACGCGCCTTTTGCCGGGGCAGTTCATCCCCGCCGCCAAAGCCGCCCACGGCGCAGAAGCCATCCTTGCCGTATTGGCAATTCTCACGTGGCATTTCTACAACGTCCATTTAAAGCACTTTAACAAAAGTATATTCACTGGGACCCTCAGCCGCCGGACAATGGAAGAAGAGCATCCCCTGGAACTTAGCGCGATAGAGGCAGGTCAAAACCGTCAACCCGTTGTGCCGGTGGTGCTGCAACGTCGGCGCCGGATTTTTGTCCCGTTGGCAACCGTAATTGTCGTAGCTCTTTTGCTGGGCATGTACATATTTGTTACTTTTGAACATACCGCTATCACTACCGTACCGCGTTATGAGATTGAAATATTTGTCCCGGCAACGACTGTCCCGTAATTGAGGTGGTACTATTGGAAGGAGGTGATGCCTATCAAGTGGATTGCGATACCTTAAAAAATGAGTATCTACTCAGCCACAGATATCCAAAGGGCGCAGGTTGAATGGATTAGCACGGATTTTGGATCCTGAAAAAGTCCGTGAAAATCCGTACCAGCAGTACAATCTGTGTGCTATTGAATAGCAGCGGATTGGTTGCCTCCAAAGTAGGATTGATTTGCAGTGCATTTAAGACATTACTTCCTGACAACAGGAGGGAGGAAGAAGCTTATGAAGAAAATTGCATTATTGTTTAGCCTCGGAGTGTTTTTGGCATTGGTTGCCGCCCAATGCCAAACTCAAAGTACCCCGCAGGTGGTTAAAGAAACGGTGGTAGTAAAAGAAACCGTCATTGTTGAAACGACAACGGAGGTGATCGTTACCAAAGAGGTAGAAGTGCCCGTCGAAGCAACCCCGCAACCGTATTCCGGTGTTCCTTTTAAAGATAAGTGGGCATCCTCTGCCCACGCTGACGCTTCAGCGGAAGCATTCAACCACTGGAATGATGAGGATCCCAAAGAGATCCCTGAGCGGTGTGCCAAATGTCACAGTACACCCGGCTATTTGGATTTTATTGGGGCCGATGGCTCATCTGCAGATGTAGTAGACAGCCCCGCCGAAATTGGTACGGTTATCACTTGCGTTGCTTGCCACAACGATCAAACATTGGTGATGAACAGCGTAACCTTCCCCTCTGGCGTAGAAATAACGGGATTGGGACGCGAAGCACGCTGTATGCAGTGTCACCAGGGGCGCGCTTCCACAGCTACGGTGAACAACTCCATTGAAAAAGCTGGATTAACCGATATGGATACCGTCAGCGAGGATCTCGGTTTCACCAATATCCACTACTTTGCAGCGGCTGCTACACAAGCTGGAGGTACAGCGATGGGCGGGTATCAGTATGAAGGCAAATCGTATGATGCTAAATTCGCTCACGTTGAACAGTTGAATACGTGCATCGGATGTCACGACTCGCACACACTGGACCTGAAACTGGATGAATGCAAATCCTGCCATGAAGGAGTGTTGAAAAAAGAAGATTTGCGCGACATTCGGATGGAAGGTTCGTTGGTGGACTACGACGGTGACGGTGATATGGAGGAGGGCATTTACTTTGAAATTCAAGGGTTGCAGGAGATGCTCTACCAGTCCATTCAAGCCTATGCCAACGAAGTTTCAGGGACGCCTATTGTGTATGATGGAAATAGCTACCCCTACTTCTTCATTGATTCCAATAGCAATGGCAGCGTGGATGAAGGCGAAGCCGCGTTCCCCAATAAATACAATGCCTGGACGGGGCGTCTGGCCAAAGCCGCCTACAACTATCAGACGTCCATCAAAGACCCCGGTGCGTTTGCTCACGGCGGCAAATATATCATCGAATTGCTGTACGATTCCATCGAAGATATGAATGGGGCACTTTCCAACCCCGTTGACCTTTCAAAGGCGCATCGCGTAGACCACGGACACTTCGCTGGTTCAGAACAGCCCTTCCGCCACTGGGACAAGGAGGGTGAAGTTCCACCCAGTTGCAGCCGCTGCCATTCCGCTGCCGGGCTGCCACGGTACATTAAAGACGGCGTTAGCATTACTCAACCTACGGCCAACGGCTTTTTGTGCTCTACATGCCACGAATCAATCGGGAAAAACAAGTCGCCACGTTACGAAGTTGATAAGGTTGAATTCCCTAGCGGTCTAACTATTGATGCCGAAAGCGCTGACGCCAATACCTTGCTGTGTATGTCTTGCCACCAGGGGCGTGAATCAACTGTCAGCGTGAACAAAGCCATCGGAGGGCTGGCACCAGACACAGTTTCCGAAAAATTGCGCTTCTTGAATGTCCATTACTTTGCTGCTGGCGCAACGCGGTACGGTACGCAAGCAAAGGGCGCCTATGAATACGCCGGACAGGTTTATGATGGCTACTTTGCGCATGCTGACAAAACTAGCAGTTGTACCGACTGCCACAACACCCATGCCCTGGAGGTAAAAGTTGACCGGTGTGCTGAGTGCCATACCAATGTTGAGACAAAGGAGGATATCCGCAGCATTCGTGGCCCGGGCGGCGATGAAGCCAAGACCGCACCACCCCCTGTAGATTATGATGGTGATGGCGACGTGAAAGAAGGAATTGCGGGCGAAATTGAGACGATGCACGACGCGCTTTATGAAGCCATTCAGGCGTACGCAAACAAAGTGGTTGGTACCGACATTGTGTACAACGCACATCGTTATCCGTATTTCTTTGTTGACACCAACAGCAACGGCCAACCCGATCCCGATGAAGCGAGCTACGGCAACCGTTACAGCACCTGGACGCCGCGATTGCTTCAGGCCGCGTACAACTACCAGTATACTGCCAAAGACCCTGGCGCATTCACGCACAATGCTCACTACGTTCTTCAAACGCTATATGACAGTTTGAAGAACATTGGTGGCGACGTGAGCGGTATGACACGCCCGGAAGTAGCGCAGTAGTTGCCAAACGGTGGTTTGCAAAAAACAGAAGGGCCGGATGTATTGCATCCGGCCCTTTCCGTTAATTAGACAGCGGCCCGCTCATTGCCAGGTGCGGAGGAATTCAATGATAGATAGTATTTCATCATTTGTCAGACGGCCTGCAAAACCGGCCATCGCTGTGTTGGGGCGGCCATTGGTGATGAAGGTGAGCAAGGATTGGTCATCATTGTTTTGCACAAATTGATTGTTAACCAGAGCGGGGCCAACTAATCCCTCACCTGCTGCGCCGTGACAGGGGGCGCAGTTGACAACATATAGAAATTGTGCAGCTTCCAGGTCGGGTTTTTGGAGTTCGGCTGCCGGCGCACTGCTTTTTTGCCAGCTGCGGAGCAAAGCAATCAAATCATTAACCTCTGACTCGCTCAGTAATCCAGTTTGACCTGGCATTTCTCCGTGAGTGGAACCGCTGAAAATAACAGCGGCTATTTTCTTGTCACTATTGTTGCTGACAAACTCGTTGGGGCGCAAGGTTGGCCCTAAACCGGTTACGCCTTCGCCAGAGAGACCGTGGCAGGTAACGCAGGCTGCGGTGAAGATTCGTGCCCCGTTGGCCACGCTTCCGCCGCCGGCCACCGTGGCCGGGGCGGCGCTTAACGTGTGCAGGTAAGCTATTACGTCATTAATCTCTGCTGGTGAGAGTACCTGTCCCCACTGCGGCATACCGGCTTCAATGCGCCCTTTGCTTATTGTAGCGTATAAGGCTTCGTTATCATCCAGGATGGGCGCACCCGCCAGTTGAGGTGCAATTTCCGTGCCGCTGCCGCTCAAACCATGGCAGGCGTAACATGTTGTTGAAAACAGAATCGCGCCTGAAACCGGGTCTCCATGGTAAACTATTTCTGCAGCGGAAGGTGCTGTTGGCTGCCAGGAACGAATAAAGGCTACCAGATCATCCACAATTTGTGGTGTGAAGGGACCGCCCTGCGACTGCCCCCATGCGGGCATTGCCGTACCGGGCCGACCATCGGTAATTGTATTGAAGATTAATTCATCGGTGGCGGCTTTTAAAAATTCTTGCGTATTCAAAGCCGGACCAACATTGCGCACGCCTTCGCCGCGACTGCCGTGACACGCGATGCAGTTTTCTCGAAAAACTTCTGCGCCCCGTTCCTTCTCTTCCGTTGCAAGCGCTTTAGAACGGGCAAACATTCTGCCCGGCTGCTGGGCTGAATAAACTCCAAAAACCAAAATTACCGCCAGCGCCAGAACCACTCCCAGATAAGTGTAAAAAGGATAGTTGAGTTTTTTCATTGGGTGTCTCCCTTGAAAATAGAGTTGAAGGGTGGAGGGATTCGGGAGGGACACCCCCCGCTCCCCCTTGTTTTCATCGCTTGTGGTGTGCCGCAGGCTCATAAAAACTCTTGAATCGATTTGCGACAAATCTCGCCAATGCGTAAATCCACAATCTGCTATGCTGGGGTAACTTGCGAAGGGTCAAAAGTTTTTCGGGTGACAACCTTGCCGGTATCCACAAAAATCTCATCCCCTATAATTTCTACCGGAAACAAATCTAACGGGCGTGGCGCGGGGCCGCTCAGCACTTCACCCTCTTTGTTAAAAAGTGAACTGTGACAGGGGCAGTGAAATTGGTTTTCGTTATCAACCCAGGGCACAACACAACCCAGATGGGTGCATTTTCGATACATAGCAATGAAACCTGTATTGAGCCGCACCAGGTAAAACCGGGATTCCCGGAAGTAATTTACCGAGCCAACTTCAAACTCGTTAACCTTGCCCGCTCTGACCTTTGTGCCAAAAGCGCCTGCTTCCAGCACCGGGGTTATAAACTTGAACAATCCAACCCCCATTTGAGTAACCAGTCCGAAGAGCGAGACGGCCCAGGCAATGCCAAAAAATTGTCGCCGATTAATAGCATTTTTGTTGTCTTTTGCAACCATTGTTCTTCACCTTTTTATAAGCTTGACCAGGGGTTGTAGCCCTCCGGCATTCCCCAGGGGGGGAAGAGGTGCATACCAGGCCCTCTGAATAAAAACCCGTTGATAGTTAGTGTAATGGCCGACATAATGATGACGGTAAAAATTACGATCATTAATTCACGGCGAGTGGGTTTTAGCCGCCAAACGAATAGTATCGGCAGGCCAAACAATAACACGCCAAACAAAATGGGGCCAACAAATTGTAAAATATAGGGAGACGCCACCCCCAGCCCGCGCAGTCCCATCACTTCATCAAAATAGATGAGGATGATTTGCGCAATAACGGTGTAGAGTGCGGTAAAGTATGCCCATTTGGGGCCGCGTTTTGTGGCAAACCAGCGCCCGGCGTCGGTGCGGTCGGTGTCGAGGTAGGGAAGTGCAATAAGAAAGAGGACCACAATTCCCGGCACTATAATGCCCGCCAATACCGGGTGCATGTGGAGCAATAGCTCTTGCAGCGACATAAAATACCACGGCGCTTTCGCTGGGTTAGTGGTAATATCGGGATTGGCCAACTCCTCCAGCGGTGCATTCCGAACCAGAGAGAAGAACGCCAGCAATAAAATAGTGCCCAGCGTGAGGAGTAATTCGAGTATAGCCACCACCGGGAACGAAAAGACCGTGTCCTCTGGCCCCTTGCCTACCAGCGGCGATGTTCCCCGCACCAGTTCCATCAGCCCATACGTTTTTTCCGGCCCACGGGAAAACCGTTTTTCTTGCTCGATTTCTGTTGCCATAAAAGTACCTCTTTTGAAGGGTTGAGTAAGATTAAGCGTTTAGCTTCTAATATCCAGGCGATCATCCATTTTGTTTTGAGCGGCCAATCCGCCATCTTTACGCACGCGCCAGATGTGCAGTGACATGAGGCCCGCTATCATCAAAGGAATGACCATAATGTGCAGGGCATAAAACCGAGTGAGCGCATTTTGCCCAACTTCCACCCCCCCTAAAAGCATCATTTGAACGTCGGATCCGATAACGGGTGTGTACCCTGCAATATTGGTCCCCACGGTGATGGCCCAGTACGAAAGCTGGTCCCAGGGCAGTAAATAGCCGGTGAAACTGGCGCCCAGGGTTAGGAGGAGCAAAAACACGCCTACTATCCAGTTGAATTCGCGGGGAGGTTTGTACGCGCCGGTATAGAACACGCGCATCATATGCAAAACAACAACCAGCACCATCAAATGAGCCGCCCACCGATGCATATTCCGCATCAGTTGCCCGTAAGGAACCCTGGTTTGCAGGGCAATAATGTCGTGGTAGGCGCGTTCCGTGGCGGGGACGTAGTAGAACATAATGAGCGTCCCCGTTACGGTCAGAATAATAAATAAAATGGTTGATATTACACCCAATCCCCAGGTGTACGTGGGGCGGATACTTTTGCGGCTCACCTTTACCGGGTGCAGGTGAAAAAAGATGTTGGTTGTCATCACCAGCGAGCGGTTCATTTCTGTATCGGGCCAACCGTGCCGGAAAAACGATTTCCACACGCGAGAGTTGGTGATTGAACGAATTAAGTCTGCCATTGTAAACTCCTGTTGTTTGGGGCGTTATGTGTAATTGCGAACGCTCTCCGAACCCTGGTATTGCAGCGTTTCTGTGAACGAGAAGGTTTCCATTGTAATAGCCCCGGTGGGACAACGACGGGCACAAAGGCCGCAACGCGTGCAGAGCGTGTCGTCTTTAAGCATTGCCGAGGCGGGGAGAGCGCTGTGCGCTAGTTCTGCCGGTTCAAGACCGTAGGTGGCGGCAATCACTGCCGATAGTGTTTCGTCGCCCGCCAGGTCTAGCACAGAGACAATCTTGAGGCAGCTCCAGGGACACACATCTACACATCCGTTGCATAAAATGCACTTTGTGCCGTCAAAAATAGTGTTGATACCACAATTTAAGCAGCGTTCTGCCTGGGCCATTGCTTCGGCTTCATCGTAGCCTACTTCTACTTCGGCAATGCCAATCCGCCGGTTCAACGGCAATGTGGGTACGTGACTTCGTGACCGGTCAATGTATCCCTCTGGCATAGCGTGATTGTGGTTCACCGTCCAGGTAGCTTCTTTTTTAACGGTGAGTGTTTTCTCTTGAATCTGGCTGTCGATAGCGCGCGCTGCACGTTGACCATCGCGCACGCCTTCAATCAGAATGCGTGGGCCGTACACCACATCGCCGCCAGCATAAATGCCAGGAGCGGTAGTGGCGCCAGTTTCGGGGTCAGCAACAATTAACCCTCGCGAGCTGATTTCAACGCCGTGCTCATCTCCCAAAAAGTTAAGGTTGGCCGCCTGCCCAATGGCAAGGATAATGGTGTCGCATTCCCAAATGCGTTCGCTGTGAGGGACAAACGTTGGGTTGAAGCGTCCTTTTTCATCAAAAACAGAAGCCACGTTGAGCGTTTCCAGCCCGGCGACCTGTCCGTTTTTGCCCACAATTCGGTGCGGGCCAAAACTGGGGTGGATTTGGATGCCTTCTTCCAGTGCTTCTTCTATTTCAATCTCGCTGGCGGGGAGTTCCGCCCAGGATTCGAGTGCAAGCATGTGCACGTCGGCAACACCCAACCGCAGCGCTGTGCGCGCCACGTCAATAGCTGCATGGAGCGATTCATCTTCGCCGGGGTGGCGAGGGTCGGCGGCGGTTTGCAAGTCTTGTTGTGTCAGCGGCCTTCCGGCGGTCAACTGTTGGCGCAGCGCCATTCGGGCCGCGTCCACAGCTACGTTCCCCCCCCCAATGATGAGAACTTTTTTACCCAGCTCAACTTTGTAGCCCATATTCACGTTTAGCAGGAAGTCAACAGCCTTCAGCACGCCGTCTAAATCTGCGCCGGGGATCCGCAGCGAGCGCCCTTCACCCAGACCGGTGGCTAAAAACACGGCATCAAAATCGCGGCGCAAATCGGCAAAGGGAATGTCTTTGCCAATGGGGGTGTTCAGGCGCAAATCCACGCCAAGATCTAAAATGCTTTCAATTTCCAGGTCGAGCAAATCGCGATCAAGACGGTATAGGGGAATACCTGTGCGCAACATACCGCCGCTGTCTGGCGCGGAATCAAAAATGGTGACCCTGTGACCCAACGTTGCCAGGTCATGGGCACAACTCAATCCGGCAGGTCCCGCACCGATAACTGCCACAGCGCCTTTTTTGTGGCCCGGTGTTGCAGCCAATTGTTGCAGCGCGGTTTTACTTCTGATAGTAATGTTACCCGGTACTGGTTTGACAATTTCGTTGATGCGGGTCTTGGCTCTGGGTTTGGCCTTGAGTTTGGGCAGCAAATGTTGTGATTCCACGCCGTAGCGCTCGGTGACAACGCGCTTGAGCGGCCTGATAGCAATGGGCTCGTCAATATCGCCCCGGCGGCAGGCAATTTCACAAGGTGCATTGCACACGCGCCCGCAAATGGAGGCCAACGGGTTGGGTGTGCGCGCAATGTTATATGCTTCTTCCAGGTTCCCTTGCGCAATAGCGGTGACATATCCGCGCGCGTCGGTGCGCACCGGGCATGCCGCCTGACACTTTATTTGCGCCTGGTAGTATTCTAAATCTGGCACTTGAACATAATATTTGTTGTCAGTCATAGATCACTTGTTGTTTTTGAGATGAATAATAGTTCAGTTTGTTATTCTGTGCTAATGTCGGCCAGTGTTTTTTCTGCAAGCTGTGTCCAGTTGGGATTATCGCTCAGGGAAATGAAGGTTTCCAGGTCTGAGCGGGCTTTGTCTGTTTCGCCGATATCGGCATAAATTAAGCCGCGATTGAAGTAGGATGGAGCTTGCATGGGGTCAGCCGCAATGGCGCGCGAGAAATCGGCAATAGCCTTGTCGGTTTTCCCCAGGGTGTAATACAGTACGCCGCGATTGAAACGGGCGGCCACGGAGTCGGGGCTGAATTGTACGGCTGTGTCCAGGTCATCTCTGGCCAGGTCTAACTCCCCGCGCCGTTGATGCAGTTGTCCGCGGTTGGCGTAGAGCATCGCCTCGTTGGGTTCCAGGTGAATGGCTTTATCGTAATCAGCAATCGCTTCTTCCAATTTTCCCAGTGCTGCATACGCCGACCCGCGTCCGGCTAATGGCAACGCCCAGTGTGGATTGGTTTCTACAGCCACATTGAAATCGGGCAGGGCAGAATCAAAATCACCCAGATTAACATATGCTACGGCCCGGTAGTAATACGGCTCGCTTGCTTGTGGGGTCAGGGTAATAGCCTGGGAGAGCAACTTAACGGCCACTTCATTGTTCCCCAAATCAATCTGGTCAAGCGCTGCCGCTTGCAAAATACGCGCCTGGTCGAACTGGGCGGTTTGTTGGGCCATGGCTTGTTTTTGTTGCTGGGCTGTGGTAATCCACCACCCCAGCAATACAACTGCCACAAAAACCACGGTTCCAAGCACAACACCATACAATATTGGATTGTATCGGCGTGGGTTTTTGAGGTGATTTATTTTAACACTCATCTTGCACCCCTTGTGTGCGGGTTTGTAAACAAACGAGTTATCTATTCAGTTACACAGAGAAACACGGAGAAAACACAAAGATACACTGAGAAAAACAAAAAAATACCGTAAAAATCTCCTTATCTCTGTGAGACCTCTGTGAAACTCTGTGTTACAATTTGCTTGCTGAATAGTTACCAAACGAGTTGTCTTGCACAAAAGTCTAAATTAATGATGTCCCCAGCTTGAGTGGAGAGGCGCTCAAGCCGGGGAGCAGAGATTTATAAAGTTTGGAGACTACTGACTATTGGCGGGCAAAGAATACCGCGCCTCCGCCTACTACCAGGCCCAGCACCAGAGCGACCAGTACCCACAAGGTCATACTTCCTGCTGATGGCGCTGGCGCTTCGGCGGCGTGTTCTGCGGTGGGCGCTGCTTGCGCTGCGCTCATCGCGCTTTCTGCAGTGGCGGCTTTGCTCGCTGCGTCAGCGGCCTGCGCTTCTGCGGTGGCCACTTTGGCTTCGGCGTTGGCAAGTTGGGCTTGTGCGGCATCCAGGTCTGCCTGGCTGGGGCCGCCAGCTCCTTCTTGCGCAACCGGCTCGGCGACAGCACTCTGGATGACTTCGTTCATGACATTGATGTGCTGTTCGTCATTCATTACCTTGCCGAATTTGGCAATGACTTTGTCGTTCCAGAAAGTGGCATCGGCCATGTTTTGGTGGCAGCCCATACATACGCCTGTGCGTTCCATACGGTCGCGCTGTTCTTTGTCTAGCGGGCGGGAATCTGGCCAGTGAGAGCCGACAATTTGCAGTTGTTCACCGGTTTCGGGGTCAATAATCTGGCTCAGGTCGAAGGTGAGATCGGGAATGGCGGGCATTTGTACCTGGGCACTGGCGGCCATAATGCTGCCATCGGGATTTTCCAGGTCAACGTAGCGATCATTTTCGTACCCTTGCAAGTACCGTCCACTCTGAATGCCGTAGCCGAGCGCTTTGGGGTTGTTGTGGCAGCTTTCGCAGCGCCGTGCCTGACGACCGGCGGTGTGTGGTTGCACCGGGGCCATGTCCAACCCGTGCTGACCTTCAGGGCCGGCGCCTTCGGTATTGGGGGGGGTGCGGCCAATTTCATTGTGGGTGAGGGTTGTTCCATCGGGGCCGATGACGGTGAAAATAACCTGACAACCCGGCATCAGCGGGGTTACGCGGCCTTCACCGTTGATCCCCAGGATGGGTTCTTCCCAGCGCAGGTACGAGCGGCTCTCGCTGACTTTCCCCGGCGATTTGACAATATTGTTGGTGCCGTTGCTGTTTTTGTCGTTTCCGGAAGCGACCCAGTCGGTATCCATGCGGGCATTCCCATCGGCATCAACACTGAAGTTGACCTGTACGTGACACCCGTAGCACTGTGGTGCCCAGTCGGCGTGGCAGGCGTAGCATTCCAGCTTATCCATATGGTTTTTAATTTTACCCATCGCTACTTCGGCATCCTGGCTTTTCCAGGTGTCTTCGTCGGCAATGGTTTTTAGGAGAGGCACAAAGAAATCTTTGCCGGTAGCGGAATGGACAACCACTTTGCCTTCTTTGGTGCGCACAACATTTCCAAAGGGATTGCCTCTGGTTGTGAGTAAGTAGCCATCTTCTGGATCGTACAGCGTGCCAAACGTGCTAACCAGCTCGGTGATGCTGCCGACGCCGCGCGGGTCTTGGGGCAGGTCACGGCCGAATTCTTCGCCAAAGCCAATGGGTAAATCCCACGGATAGGCGGTGGGTGTGCCGTGGCAATCGGCGCACTCAATTTCTAC
This sequence comes from uncultured Anaerolineaceae bacterium, assembly GCA_964413895.1. Lineage (GTDB taxonomy): Bacteria > Chloroflexota > Anaerolineae > 4572-78 > 4572-78 > JANTHQ01. The sequence goes on along the minus strand of CAYPUV010000105.1, from coordinate 1,651 downwards.
CTGGCCCAGGGTGGTGCCAAAGATGGAGCCGTCGCCGTGCATTTCGATGCTGGTGTGGCAGTCCTGGCAGAGCATACCACCTTCGGGGTTTTCGGGGCGACTCTGCTTTTCGTGGTGTAGATCGTCTTTAATGAAGAGATACTTTTTGGTGTGTAGTTTGGGTTGCTTGTCCCCTTCTTCATTGTATGGGGTACCATAGGGGAACTCCATTAGCCCCTGGTAGCTCACGCCGATGCGTTTGCCGCGATTGTGGCATGAGTTACAGGTTTCGGTGGGGATGCCATTGCGTGCTTCTCGTGTGCCCTGAATGGTGTGGAACAGGAGATGACCGGGTTCATCTTTGGGGATGGTGGGGTCGCCGCCCTCGTACAGCCCTTCGTTGCTATACGGAATGTGGCACGATGAGCATCCCGTCCCACGCCAGTCGCCACGTTTTTGGCGCGGCGAAATGGCCACGTGGCAGCGCTGACACTGTTGGCGTTGATAGGTGAACGCTGCCAGTTTGGGGTCGGTAACAATTTCATCCACACTGGGGTTGGGCAGCATTTGCAACGATTGCGGAAACTGGTCGGGGTAAGCAGCTTTGAAGGCTTCCATATACTTTTTGTAGGTTTCAGTTCCCACCAGCGTTTCTGAACCTTCTACATCGTAGTTACCGTACAGAACTTTGCGGTCTTTTAATACGCCCCAGGTCCAGAGATTCCCCTGGATTTTCCCGGCCTCAGTATTCATCAGGGCGCGTTCAAGATTGTGGTTGTAGCCGGGGTGGCATTGGCCGCAGGTGTTTCCGGCTACCCACAGGTTGCCGGGATCGGGGTAAAATTCATCAAAAGGCACGGTGGCCGGTGCGCCGGTGTGGGCCGCGTCGGCATCGTCAGTGACGGTGGGGTCGCCCCCGTGGCAAGTGGTACATTCACCTTTGGCCTTAATTTGTTGCATCATAGCACTGTCTTCCTCGCGGATCGATTCGATCCCCTGGTGACAGGCCAGACAGCCTTCTGAATCGCCTTGTTGATACGTGGCGTGTGGCTGGCTTGTGGCAGGATTCGCAGCGGCGGCAAGAACCGGTACGTTGAGAATGAACAATCCAGCGGCTAGCAAGGCGAAGGCTATGCTGAGCAAGATGTATTTTTTCATCTTCATCGCCTCCTCTTAAAGGTATTGTCAACTGTGTAATAGGATAATTTACTACCAGGATTGCGTGTCGTCCACCTCCTTTCACCTCTCCAAGAGACTTGGCGCAGCGTGTTTGATGCGTTTTTCACAATACGAGCAAAAACAGCCGCGCTAATACACTCGTTGAGCAGCTACAGTTTATCATTTTTGGGGCAAAAAAGAATCATTCTCTGGGATGGTTTTGCATCATCCCAGAGAATGATTCTGACACCGGGTGATTGAACAGGGAGGATCAGGCCATTTTATTCCGCACGGCCCAGACGGCGGCCTGGGTTCTGTCTGATACGTTGAGCTTTTCAAGGATGTGGCGGACGTGCGTTTTAACGGTGGGCAGGCTGATGGTGAGTGCGTCGGCAATGGCATCGTTGTTGAACCCATTGGCGATCAGGTGCAATACTTGTTTCTCCCGTTCTGAGAGGGGAACGGTGGGCAAGGTATCGGGTTCGGGGGAGACGGGGGCTGGCGTGCTTTTGAT
>CAYPUV010000104.1:0-13419 GCA_964413895.1 uncultured Anaerolineaceae bacterium | reverse complement strand
GTCCCACAGCGACGCTCTGTTCAATATCTTGCAGCGCAATGCCGCCCCCGTTCACCAGCAACGTCGCCGAAGCAGCACTGACAGACAAATGACTTGCCAGTGCAGACATTAAGGGGATTTCACTGCCCCATTGATCGTGTTCCAGCAACACAAAATGGGAATGATGTGGTTCTAAAAATGCTTCGGCGCGAAGGCCACCCGGTTCAACTTCTGCCTGCGCTGGCAATACGCCAATATGTGGCACACTGGCCCCGACTCTGGAAAATGCCTGCCCCATCAGTGCCATCCCCCCGGCATTGGTGCCACCATCCACAACCATAACCCGCTCACCTTCAAGCGCTGCCCCCAATGCATTAAAAAGCGTCACCAACCTCGTCCGGGCCGCTGTAGACATTAACCCTGCCCCGGTGGAAAGGAGCAGAACATTGGCGGGGCCGCTCAGGTTCAATGCGCGCGCCACAGATGCCGGACTGTCATCAACGCGGGCACGCACCGCGCGGGCGTGGCGTCCACTGCCAAAGGTAATTTCAAATGGTTCCATACTGTTGCCCCAGTATCATTGAATGTCAGTTAATTAATTGTAACTTATTGACATAATCGTGTCAAGAAAGCGCAAGGCTTCTATTTTCCCAATCTGTGACGATCCAACCCAAACCTATCGACATGCAAAGAGAGACTATCAAAAATTGAGAAAAATATTTTATAGCATATAATATGTGCTGTTTTCCGCAAGAAACATAAAATACCGCAAATGATTGCCCCCGCAACTCTGTCAGCTTCAACAAATAAAACTGGGAGAACATACATGAACCTGATCATTGATATTGTCATCATTTTAATTTCGATATTGGTGCTTTGGAAAGGTGCCGACTGGGTTGTTGAATCCGCATCTAGGATTGGAAAGCGTTTTGGTATGTCTGATCTGGTCATTGGCCTGACAATTGTGGCATTCGGCACATCAGCGCCGGAATTTGCCGTTACCATTGCCGCTGCGCTCAAAGGCTACAGCGATATTTCCGTGGGGAATGTGGTCGGGTCGAATATCTTTAACCTGGGGTTCGTGTTGGGGGGGGTGGCGGCTGTTCGCGCCATCACCACAAGCCGCACTCTGGTTTATCGAGATGGGATACTACTAATTGGCATTACAATATTGCTGCGCCTGTTTGTGAATGACTTGAGGATGTCTGCCGGAGAAGGCATTATTCTAGTTACATTGCTATTGTTATATATTGGATACTTGTTGTGGAAACGTGAAGCATTGCAAGAAGAAGCCGTAACCGGGGAAGCACACTGGCGTGATGGCCTTGAACTGTTTGGGGGATTGATATTAATTGTCGCTGGTGGACATTTTCTGGTTGAAAGCGCATCAGACGCAGCACGCCTGTTCGGCATCTCGGAATGGGTCATCGGTGTGACTATTGTTGCAGCCGGAACATCCGCGCCGGAGTTGGCAACATCGCTGGTAGCAGTGTTAAAGGGGCGCCACGGAATATCAATTGGGAACCTTGTCGGCAGTGATATTTTTAATATGTTGGGCGTGTTGGGCGTGGCAACCTTAATGAATCCACATATGACTGTTGACAACGATGCAAAAATGAGCATTAATATCCTAATTGTTATGGTTGCATTGGCTGTTGTATTTATGCGTACCGGCTGGCGTATTTCGCGCTTTGAAGGCGGGTTATTGGTGGTGATTAATCTTGTGCGGTGGATTGCTAATTTTAGTAGATAGTTGCGCTTGCATTTTGGGCAACTGTGAATAAAATTAGGGTTTACGCAGATGCAATTCAAGTGTCGGCAATATACCACACCGGCACACCGATACCTATCAACATCTAAAACAGGAGAAATATCGTATGCAGCAAAAAACAATCACTGCCAAATGGATCGGTCCCCACCTGGAATATATTGGTAAAGACACCAAAGGGAATGTCATCAAAATGGGGGGCGATGATACGCCCCCTTCTGAATTATTGCTCTTGGGTCTGGCTGGTTGTATGGGTATGGACATCAAAGCCGTCTTGAACAAAAAGCGGATCGACGCAGACAACATTGAGGTCACCGTTGTAGGACACCAACCAGACACGTACCCCAAACCCTATAAAATCGTGGACGTCCATTTCAAAGTAACCGGAAAAAACGTCCCTCCAGCCGCCGTAGAACGGGCCATCAAGCTGTCTCACGAAAAGTATTGCATCGTTGGTCAATCACTGCAAAACATCTCTGAAGTGAGAACCAGTTTCGAGGTGGCCGAAGCATAAGCACCTTTGCAACTAAAGCACTTTCATCATCAATCGTCAGGCCTGGCAACGGGCATTGCTCAATGCAAGCCTGATCTGAGCAACAATTGTGCAAAAGGCACAACAATAATTTACAATTCCACAAAAGAGATTATAATTACGAGGAAGTATTTAGTTCTCCCACGGGTCAAATAATTCACAATGCTTGATGCCAAAGGTGAGACAAGCGACGACCGGGCCGTGATTTGTACGATTGAACAGCAGTATTGCACATTTTACAAATAATGTTGACCCAATATCACGATTTGGTTCAGCATTTTTTGTTCATACTGGAATTAATTGGCCCAAAGTGATTGATGTTTCACAGAACAGCGGCAAATATTCCATAAAACTACCTGTACAATGCCCCATTGTTGTGCATAACGCACAATAAAATAACAACTTCTTACCACATTTCCACAAAGGAGGTGATGCGTCCCATAAACTTTGTATTGTTCGTTTTAAGTTGCTAACCATTAATCACAAAGGAGGATTGTAATGCCGTCTAAACGAGTTATACTGGTAATTTTATCGGTGTTTGTTGTACTAGGCCTGGTGTCAGCATGTGGGGGCGCTGCCAGCACTCCCGCCCAACAAGCTGGGGGCGAAGTACAAAAGGTTGTTGAAACCGTCATCGTGAAAGAAACAGTGGTGGTGGAAAAAGCCGCTGAAGAAAGCATTCCCGAAGGCGCAACCGTGATCGACTTCTGGCATGCCTTTGGTGGGGGCCGCAAGCTTCTCATCGAACGCATGGTCGCCGACTACAACTATACCCACCCCGGTGTTTACGTGCGGGTAGAAAACAAAGGCTCGTACCGCGATACCCTCAACGCCGCAATTTTGGCTGCACAGCAAGGCAATGCGCCGCACGTTGTCCAAATCTTTGAAATCGGTTCGCAATTGGCCCTTGATTCGGGCATTTTCGTGCCCATTCAAGACCTGGTAAAGGGGCCAGAATTCCAAGCCGATGATTACATTGAAGGTGTGGCCAACTACTACAAAATCAATGGTAAATTTAACTCATTGCCCTGGAACTCCTCGAACCCAATTCTGTACTACAACAAAGACATCTTCCGCAAAGCTGGCTTAGACCCCGAAAAACCTCCACAGACATTTGAAGATATGTTGGATGTATGTAACACCATCGTTTCTAGCGGCGCAGCCAAAAACTGTATTTCCTGGCCGCTTCACGGTTGGTTCTTTGAACAGTGGATGGCCAATATGGGCGCCGAACTGGCCGACAACGGCAATGGCCGCGACAGTCGTGCCACCCAGGTGTACCTGGACGGTGATGCTGCCAAAACCATTGTGAGTTGGTGGAAAGAAATGTACGATAAAGGGTACTACGCCTACAGTGGTAAACTAGAAGACTGGGATGGTGCAGACGCCATTTTCGTCTCTGGTCAGGCCGCGATGGAAATTACTTCTACCAGTGACGTGGTGAACCGTCAGAACGATGCCGCCGAGAACGGCTTTGAACTGGGTACATCCTACCTACCCTATCCGGCCAGCAGCGAACGCCAGGGTGTGATTGTCGGCGGCGCCAGCCTGTGGCTCACCAAAGATCATCCTGACAACGAACTGCAAGCTGCCAAAGACTTCGTCATCTGGTTCACCAACACAGAAAACGCCATTCGCTGGCACAAGGCTACCGGGTACTTCCCCGTCCGCAAATCTGCGGTGGACGTGTTGAAAGTTGAAAACTGGTTTGAACAGAACCCCGCCTACAAAGCGGCATTTGACCAGCTACTGGAAACCAAACCCACCCGCGCCACTCAGGGTGCGCTTATTGGGGCCTTCCCCGAAGTCCGCACCATCATCGAACAAGCGGTAGAAAAAGTACTGGCAGGGGAAGCAAGCGTTGATGACGCGTTATCCGCAGCAACCAAAGACGCCAACAAAGCCATTGGAGACTACAATAAATCAGTAGAATAATGCTTGACTGAGCTGGTGTCATTGCACATCAGCTCAGCTTTATTTACAGACAAGAGCGGGTGACAGCAAACATTATCGCCCGCTCTTGCATTGGTTCAAAAACTTCACAAGGGGTGCCTATGTATACCGCAAAATTCAAGGGCAAGTTCCTCCCATTTCTATTTATGTCGCCTACCCTGTTTATTTTGGTGGTGTTTTTATATTACCCTGTTATACAAACATTTATATTGTCATCATATCGGGTAGCGTTTCTGGGATTAAGGAAGAAATTTATTGGATTTGATAATTTTGTTTCTTTGGCCCAAGACCCCAATTACTGGCATACCATTTGGGTAACGTTGATTATCACCACTGTTGTGGTTGTGGGGGGCCTGGGGGTTTCGCTGGCAATTGCAATGTTGGCAAACGAAAAAATCCGCGGCGCATCGATATATCGTGTTTTGTTGATCTGGCCCTTTGCACTGTCACCCGCCGTGACCGGCGTGATTTTCCTTTTCATGTTCTCGCCGGGGTTTGGAGCAATTAATTACTTGATGGCCCAAGTTACCGGTGTTGAGCTGAATTGGTTGGGCAATCCACGGCTGGCAATTACATTGATTATCCTGGCCAGCATCTGGCGCAACCTGGGGTACAACGTTGTCTTCTATCTGGCCGGGTTACAAAACCTTAACCTCGAAGTGCTGGAAGCCGCATCCATTGATGGAGCAAACGCATGGCAACGTTTCTGGAAAGTGACCTTCGCCCTCCTCTCACCAATGACCTTCTTCCTGCTCATCACAAACATCACCTACTCTTTCTTTGATCTATTCGGGATGATTGATATTGTCACCAAAGGCGGTCCCCTGAATGCCACAAACGTAATGATTTACAATTTGTACCGTGATGGCTTTGAGTACTATAAAACTGGTCTGGCAGCCGCACAATCAGTGATCTTATTTGCGCTGGTTGTAGGATTAACCTTGCTCCAATTCCGTACCAGCGGTCGGCGCGTGTATTACGGAGGGTAAGCAATGACACAAAAAACACGCAAACAATTATTGACGCACATTAGCTTGATCATCATCAGCCTGTTGGTTATGACGCCGGTACTCTTTGCCCTGTCAAAATCCACGCAAACCCGTGCCCAGGTGTTCCACTACCCTCCCATCTTTGGCCCCGGAACAGCTCTGATAAATAACTACCGCATCGCCTGGACCGAATTCAATCTGGGTTTGTATATGTATAACAGTTTGATCATTGCCGCCATCGTCATGGTTTTCAAGACAATTTTCTCTATGTTGGCAGGTTTAGGGTTGGTCTATTTTGATTTTCCGCTCAAAAACGAGGTTTTCTATTTCATCCTGTTCACCTTGATGATGCCCACCGAAATTATGATTATCGCCCTGTTTAACCTGGTATCTGACCTGGGTTGGGGCAACAACTATGCCGCGCTGACAGTGCCGTTTTTAGCCAGCGCTACCGGCGTGTTCCTCTTCCGGCAACATTTCTCCAGCATCCCCGGCGAGCTTGCCGACGCCGCCCGCGTCGACGGCGCCGGGCCGCTACGCTTCTTGTGGAGTGTGCTTGTTCCAATGTCACGCAACACCATCGGTGCAATGGCGCTTATTCAGTTCATTTATATGTGGAATATGTACATTTGGCCGCTCGTCATTATCCGTGAAAACGCCCGTCAAGTTGTGCAAGTTGGGTTGCGCCAAATGGCCGTGGTACAAGATGTAACCAACTGGGGAGTGGTGATGGCCGGGGCAATTCTGGCAATGCTGCCGCCGTTGCTCATCTTCATTCTCTTGCACGAACAGTTCACCAAGGGATTCGCATTGGGGCAAGAAAAATAAAATCTTCGCTGCATTGAAACAGGTACCCAAATTGTTAAAAAGACTTCCCGCCTCTTGCGGCATGGAAGTCTTTTTTCTATTTACGGAGATTGAGACCTGGCAAGAATTGTATAATTTTGTCACCCAGCACATTCCCTATTCTGTTTTATTTTGGTATAATAGAAAGGTAATTCATTTCAAACTGACACTAAAGGCTCACCTATGGAATCAATTTCTGCAAGTGAATCAGCATTTGAACAAGCAAAAAAATACGGCGAAGACCTGGCCAAGTTGTACGCTCTGGAAAAGGTCAAACGAGTTAACTTGCAAATCAGCAACCAAAAACTACAGGCCATTTTCAGCACCACGCCAGACGGACTGGCCGTATTAGACCAGGAACTTAACATTGAAGAAGCCAATCCGGCCTTCTGGTCGTTGGTAGAACAACCTCCCTCCCAAAACGCCATTCCGCTAGTACACATTCTGCCGTACCCTGAACTGGTTGACCAACTTACCAACCTATCGAGCCCAACCCAGGCCGTGCCCCAAATTGAAATTGACCTGCCGCTGACGCACACGTTGTGGCGATCGCTGCTAATCAATGCCGTTCCATTGTCGGCGGGTGACAAACGAGGCTGGGTATTGAGCGTGCATGATCTCACCGAGCGCAAACGCCTGGAAAATTTGAAGAGCGAGTTTATCAACATTGCCGCCCATGAACTGCGCACTCCGCTGGCGGCGATTTTAGGATTTTCTCAAGTTCTAAAAGAGAGCCTCGAAGAAAAAAATTACGACATATCGTTGCACTTAATTCAAACTATTCTCAAATCAAGCAATCGGCTAAAAGACATTATTGATGAACTAATCGAGTTCGCGGACATTCGCTACCAAACCGAAAGCCCGCAAGCGACAGATTCGTTCGATCTGATTGCCGTGATCCAGGAAGTTGTTCAAGCCAACCTGCGCTCTGCACAAGAAAAAAAATTAACCATCGAAACCACCTTCAATTCAAAAACCTTGCAGCTCAATGGGAACCGCAACATCATCAAAGAAGCGCTGAGACACCTCATTGAAAATGCAATTATTTTTAACAAACCGCAGGGAAAAATCTTCATTCGCGCCACAGAAAACGGTGACGCGGCCACTGTAGAAATAGAAGACACCGGGATTGGCATTGCCCAAAAAGAGTTAGACAAAATTTTCGACAAATTTTACCAGGTGGAAGAACACCTCACCCGCTCCGTGGGCGGGCTGGGACTGGGGTTAGCCATCGCACAACGTGGCATTCAACTCCACGGAGGTGACATTACCGTAACCAGCAAGCTTAACGAAGGAAGCTGCTTCACCATTACCCTGTTAAAATCGTCCCAGGTGTCCTCCACCGACTTTGACAGCGGGCTTAAAGACGCTTACGAACAAACCCTGGCTTACGGCAGAGACCTGGCAAAAGCTGTTACCGCAGAACGCACAATGGCTCAAAAACTAGAAAAATATCAAGCGGCCCGTCGCCAGCTTTTGCAAGCATTAGAAGATAATCTTCCCATTGAAACCATTCAGACCATTGTAGACCAAATGGAAGCGAGTGAATAATCGTTCTGCAACGTTACTTTTTAACACGAAATCAGGTTCATATCGGTGTATCAAATCAAAAATAGACAAACCCTAAAATCCATATTCAGCCATTGGGACAAAGAAAAATTGGTTGAATACGCGTTGAGCCTTACCCAGGCAATGGCGCAAGAGCAACACAAGTTCAAGGAACTGGCTGCGCGTCACAAATCAACGCAAGGCTGGCTGCAAGGGCTTACCCTGGTTGAAGAAATTGGGCAACACCTTTCTTCAACCCTCAACCTGGACAAAGTGCTAGAGTTGCTATTGCGTCGGGTCAGCGACATGCTGAACGTTGAAGATGGGTCTATTTTGTTTGTGGAAGAGCCGTCCGGCGATTTGATCTTTCAAACATCGTTAGGTTCTTATTCCGAAGAAATTAAGCCGTTCCGGGTCCCCAGAGGGCAAGGTATTGCCGGCGAAGTAGCCCTTACCGGCAAACCCATTCGTGTTGATAACGCCGAAAACGACGCACGCCACTTCAAAAAAATTGATTTAAACACCGGCTTTCACACCAAATCTATTTTGTGTGTGCCCCTTATTACCAGAGACAAAACAATTGGCGTTATCGAAGTCTTTAACAAAGAGAATGGCCCGTTTACCGAACAAGACCAGGTGCTACTCAGTTCCATTGCCAATTACGCAGCCATTGCTATTGAAAACGCACGGCTGCACCAAAGCGTTTTAGCCGAAAAAGAGCGCGTGATCAAAGCCCAAGAAAAAGTGAGCCATAAGTTGCAGCGAGACCTGCACGATGGGCCAACACAATTGGTGGCTGCCCTGGAAATGAGCATTGAGTTCTGCAAAAAAGCCCTGAAGCAAGATATTTCACTGGTAGAGCCAGAACTTGATAATATGATGCAAATAACCAAAAAAGCTACGCATCAAATGCGCACCCTGTTGTTTGAGCTGCGTCCGCTGGTGCTGGAGACCCAGGGGCTGCTGGCAGCATTGGAAACATTCATCGAACGTCGTCAAAAAGATGAGAACACATCGCTACAGTTGCAAATAAACAGTGAGCATCCCAATGGAACAATTAGCAGGTTGGAAGCAAAAACAGAAATGGCGCTCTTCGCTATTGTGCAAGAAGCAATTAATAATGCCCTAAAATACGCCAGAGCAGACCACATTTTCGTCACCCTCACCCAAAAGGATCATCACCTGAGCATTTCTGTAATTGACGATGGGATGGGATTTGACTTAAGTATCATTAGCAATAATTATGAAAACCGGGGCAGCTATGGTATGGTCAATATGAAGGAACGCGCCGATCACGCTGGCGGCGAATTGACCATTAAATCCGCGCCCGGCGCGGGGACAGAGATTCGCGTGGATATTGAATTGCCCGCCACGCATCTTGCACCCTAGCCCCATCTGTACCGTGGCGCGGGCAGAAAACTGATCTGATGTACAAAAACACCCGGTTTAAACCGGGTGTCTGTATTGCTGGTTCAGCAGAATCGCCGCCCAGAGATAGATTCTTCCCCACAGTTGCAATTATGTCACACCTTAAGGAGGGTGTGAATGGCTACCCGAACGTGTCGCGTTGGATTGCACGGCAGAAACAATGAAACCTTCACCGAACTTGACTACCAGGTGATTCGCACCGCAAAAATAGAGACCCTGAAAATGATGGGACAAACCAGCCCTGCCGTGTTCAAGCGGTTAAAGGCTGAAAATCCCAACATCGAATTGATCACCCGGCTTTACGATAATCGTTTTGGGGTGAACAAGCACCCCAGCCCGCAAGAATTTGCCAAAAAGCAAATCCCCATTATGCGAGCGCTACAACCGTATTGCACTAAATTTGAAATCCACAATGAGCCGAACCACCAGCAACGTTTTGAAGGCTGGGGGCAAGAAGACTACCACGCCCAAGATTTTAATGCCTGGTTTTTACAAGTGTACGATTTGCTAAAATCCGCCTGTTCCTGGGCGCAATTAGGATTCCCAGGGTTGGCCGTTCCTCACCGCGACCTGGAATGGGTTGAGATTTGCCGTCCAGCGGTGGAACGCGCCGACTGGCTCGGCGTACATTGTTATTGGCAAACGCCCCCCGGACAGGAACACAATCACCTTGCCGATACCTGGGGACTCCGTTTTAAATATTATCACCAACTGTTCCCTCAAAAGATTTTGGAAATTACGGAATGCGGCAACTCAAACATTCAGGCCGACCCCCCCATTCCCATCTCAGAAAATGCGCTGGCAGAGCAATATGCGGCGTATTATCAGGAATTATTCAAATATCCTTACCTTAATTCCGCCAGCTTTTTTCTGCTGTCGTCACAAGACCCTTCCTGGGATTTTTTCGCCTGGCGCACCGAGAGTGGGCGCATTAAGCCCGTTGTGCAAAAAACAGGACAAATGAGCAGGCCACAATTAACCGGCGCACGTGTTATGTACCCGGTTGGAGCGTTGCCCGGCAGCACATTCACTGTAGGCGGGACGCTCTCGTTGCCCAAGCTCCCGGTCATCAATTTGACGGCCAGCCTGCCGCGCAATCCCAACACCCAGTACCCCACCCGCGCCCAGTCCGACATTCGGCAGATAATTATTCATCACACGGCCGTGTCTGAAAAAATTGGGCCGGAGAGAATTGCACAACTGCAAGTTGACCGTCAGCAAAAACCGGGCATAAGTTACCATTTTTTTATTGCCAGTGACGGTACAGTTTATCAAACCAATGCGTTAACCACAGTCACCGCACACACTGCCGGAAACAACAAAAATAGTCTTGCCATTGCCTTTGCCGGTAATTTTACCAATCACATTCCTTCAACCGCACAATTGCAAGCCGGAGCAATTTTGTGCGCCACATTGATGCTTCAATTGAATATTCCGCCCAGTAATATTAAGGGCGCGCAAGAGCTGGTAGCCACGCAAAGTCCGGGCAAGCAATGGCTGGCGGGTCAGCAATGGAAAAATAAACTACTGGCCCAAATCAATGCAGTGCGCGGCGCAATACCAGAAACGCCGATCCCCGTATCGCCGCAGCCCGCTGCCCCTGCTTCCGCTGAAAAAATTGCCGAACTCGCGGCACAACTTGCACAAGCCTTGTCCGCCAATCGTCTGGCACAACAGCGCATTGCATTGCTAGAAGCGGAGTTGGCTCAATTGAAAAACGCACCGTCTGCGGGGGGACAATCCCCCACGACACCGGCAAGCGTCGCTGAAATTGCAGACCTGAAAGAACGGATTGCGGTGCTGGAAATGCAACTTAGCATTGCCCGTGAAATGGCGCAGAAGCCCACCTCAACGACACCAGTTGTTTCCACGCCTAATCAGCCGCGCATCGATCCGCCGCCCATCGAAAACATTGTGACTCAGTTGCCCCAAAACCCCGGTCAAAAATATTCCCGCCGTTCTCTGAGCGAAATCAACACTATTGTTGTGCATCACACCGGCGTTCCCGCTGAAATCAGCGCGGAACGAATCGCGGATTTTAGTGTGAAAAAAAATAACTGGCCGGGCATTGGCTTTCATTACCTGATCAATGCCGACGGCACTATTCAACAGACCAATGACCTGACTACAGTGTCTTACCATGCAGGCGAGCAGAATCAGTCTAGCGTTGGAATTGCGTTTGCCGGTAATTTTAACGACGCTGTGCCAACGCCACCGCAAATTGCCCAGGGGGGACACTTAATAGCCTGGCTACTGGGTACATTGCAACTACCTTTAAGCGCTGTGCGGGGACACAAGGAGTTAGCCAGCACACCATGCCCCGGCGAGCAATGGGACGCAGGGAGTATGTGGCAAACCAGCTTGCGACAGGCCATCAGCAATCAGCTTGCTGGCAGCACACCATCACCTTTAACACCGGTGACCCAACCATCGGTCCAACCGGTCAGCAACAAGCCGGTGTTCCACTACCTGCTTTTGAGCAAGCCGGAAGATCGGCAAAATGCCATCAATTATATCAGCAAATTCCAGCCTACCGTTGGGTTCGACGTGGAGCGCGCCAAAGACGCGCAATACGTCACCATTGTGGGCAATTATTCCGGCATCAGCGCCGCAGCCGAGGCCAGGTTGCAAGCCAGTGGATCTAAAGTTGAACGTATTGCCGGGAACACGCCAGTTGCCATTCGCGCATTATTAGATAATATGGCCCGTACCAATAGACGCTTTTTAACCTTGCAAGGAGCTTAACCATTGAACACTATCAGCACACCCCCTGATGCTGCCAGTAAAACTACCACCCACCAGGCAAGCACATCAGCAAGCTACCACGTTAGTTTGCCCGATTTTTACGGTCCAATGGATTTGCTATTGGGTCTTATTGAGCAAGAAGATCTGGAAATTACGCAAATAGCACTGGCAAAAGTTACTGATCAATACCTGGAATATATTCATACATTGCAAACGGTTACGCCAGATGCGCTAACAGATTTTCTTGTGGTTGCTGCACGCCTTGTTTTAATAAAATCTCAAGTACTGTTGCCCAAGCCCCCCCCCAGTGTTCTTGACCCAGACGAGGAAGATACCACAGATGATTTGGTTCAACAGTTAAAAGATTACAAACGTTTTAAGCAACTGGCAATTGCCTTGAATGACATTCAAGCCACAAATAGAAGAAGCTATGTAAGAATAGCGCCTCCTCCAAAAATTGAACCTAAGCTGAATATGGATGATTTGAAAATTGATGTCCTGTTAGATGCCGTGCGACAGGCATTGGCCGTAAAACCAGAAGCGCCTGATGTGGGGACAGTGGTTTCCCGCGAAACCTTCACCATTGGCGACCAGATAAAAACCATCCGGCAAAAGCTACACACAAATCGACAGCTTAGCTTCAACGAATTGTTAACGGGGGTTAATTCGCGCGTGGAAGTAATTGTAACCCTGCTGGCTGTGCTTGAGCTTGTAAAACGCCGCGTGGTTGATGTGAGTCAGATAGAAAGTTTTGGCGAAATCAGCATCATAAAAAAAGAAGACGCAGCGCTCACCGAAGCAGATTGGGAAGCGTTGAGTCAGATAGAGGATATGTCTTAAGTTGCTGGAATTGGCAGATTAGAGGTTAATTTATTTTTCCGGCGACGACCACAATATATTCGCCGCGCGGTTTTTCATGTTGCACCACTTGCAGCAGCGAGGAGAGGGTACCGCGCCAAATTCTTTCGTGCAATTTGGTCAGGTCATTGGCCAGGGCTGCCGGACGGTCGCCAAACACAGCTAGCGCATCTTGCAAAAATACTTCCAGCCGATAGGGACTCTCGTAAAAAATAAGTGTGTGGGGGGATTCTTTGTCCACGGCCAAGAACCGCTGTCGCCGGCCCTGTTTGCGCGGTGGAAACCCTCTAAACGTGAAGCTGTGTACCGGCAGGCCGGAAAGCACCAGCGCCATCACCAGGCCGGTGGGACCAGGAACCATTGTCACATCCAACTCGGCCTCAATAGCGCGGCGCACCAGGGTAAAGCCGGGGTCAGAAATACCGGGTGTTCCGGCATCGGTCACAACGGCTACTGATTTGCCCTGTTGCAACAAGTCGATAATTTTCTCGCCGGCTCGTGTTTTATTGTGTTCGTGGAATGACATTTGGGGCTTGCGAATATTGAAGTGTTGCAACAAGCGTCCCGTTTTGCGGGTGTCTTCGCTAGCAATGATGTCCACTTCGCGCAACGTGTCTAGCGCGCGGTGTGTAATATCATTCAAGTTGCCAATGGGGGTGGCGACAAGATAGAGCATAGTGATTGATTAGTGGAAATTGGCTAATGCCAATCTTTATGGGGGGGGGAAAAGAAGGAGCGGTTTACTTGGCAATGACCTACTCTCCCAGAGGGCT
>CAYPUV010000103.1:0-13447 GCA_964413895.1 uncultured Anaerolineaceae bacterium | reverse complement strand
CCTCCTCTCGCCCCTTCCGATCTTCGTCACATCCCCTTTCTGCTTCTTCTTCTTCTTCGGCTTCCGCCTCCGACAGTTCTGCCTCCAGGCCAAAATCGGTGGCAAGGAGAACAACATCCAAGCCTGTTCAAGCGTCTGTGGCAGAGCCTCCCGCAGTGGCCCGGGTGGCAGCAAAACCGGTGGTAGGTGACACTATTCGCATAGCCACAGCAAGGCTAGATTCGCTGCTCTTGCAGGTGGAGGAAATGCTGTCGGTTAAGCTCGCAATTCGTCAGCAGGTGCAAGAGTTGCGCGAGATAGTGACGTTTATGACAATCTGGCAAAAGGAGTGGGCTAAAACGCAACCCGGCGTCAAAGCTCTGGCAGATGTGTTCACCCATTATAAATATGGCAATGGCATATCACGCGAGGCTGTTGCTCAAGTTTCCGACGTGCTGGCATTTTTAGATTTTAACAAAGCGCGACTGGAAGCGTTGAACGATCAAATGAATAAAATGCTCAAGCGTGTGCAGCGGTCCGGGCGTCAGTTAGATGGGATGGTAGAAACCTTGCTTGACGACATGAAGCAGACGCTAATGCACCCCTTCTCTTTGCTATTGGATATGTTCCCTAAAATGGTGCGCGACCTGTCT
This sequence comes from uncultured Anaerolineaceae bacterium, assembly GCA_964413895.1. GTDB lineage: Bacteria > Chloroflexota > Anaerolineae > 4572-78 > 4572-78 > JANTHQ01. The sequence goes on along the minus strand of CAYPUV010000103.1, from coordinate 12,815 downwards.
CGCTCGCAGGGAAAAGAGGTAGACCTGGTCACAAGGGGCGCAGATGTTGAAATTGACCGGCGCATTTTAGAAGAATTGAGAAGCCCATTGATCCACTTGCTGCGCAATGCTGTAGACCACGGCATTGAGGACCCGATTCAACGGGAAAAGCACAATAAGCCCCGACGTGGTACAATAACCATTGCCGTGGCGCAATTAGATGCTGGCAAGGTGCAAATTATTGTTTCTGACGATGGCGCAGGAATTGATCTAGATAAATTGAAGGCTAAAGCCGTGCAACAAGGCATCATCGCGCCAGCAGAGGCCGACGCGCTCGATGAGCGGGACGCTTATGCTTTAATGTTCCACTCTGCTTTGTCAACCAGCCCCATCATCACTGAAATTTCTGGGCGGGGGCTGGGGATGGCAATTGTGCAAGAAAAAATTCAAAACCTGGGGGGGAAAATAGTCGTTACCAGCACGCCCCAATTGGGAACAGTATTTGACCTTACGGTGCCTGTTACACTGGCCACGTTTCGCGGTATTTTGGTTCAAGTTGCCAACCGGCGCTTCATTGTTCCCACGGCCAACGTAAAACGGGTTGCCAGAATAACTGCCAATCAGATAAAGACGATTGAAAACAAGGAAACGATTGTGCTGGACGATGAGGTTCTGTCGCTGGTGCGACTGGAACAGGTACTTGGATTGCCGCCGGCTTCCAGACCGGACGCTGTTGTACAAGAGACCATCCCCGTGTTGCTCATCAGTGCGGCAAATGAGGTGATGGCATTTGCAGTAGATCAGATATTGAATGAGCAGGAAGTTTTAACAAAAGGGCTGGGGAATCAGTTGGCGCGCGTGCGAAATATCGCTGGGGCAACAATTTTAGGATCGGGGAAGGCCGTGCCCATCCTACACGTTGGCGATTTGCTAACATCGGCCAGGAACGTCTCTAATACACATATTGCACCGACTGCCGCAGAAACGGAGACAGGACCGAAATCAATTTTGGTGGTTGATGATTCCATTACTTCGCGCACGCTGTTGCAAAATGTGCTGGCAGCGGTTGGATACATGGTTAAAACAAGCGTGGATGGTGTGGATGCATTTACCGCCTTAAAAACAGAGCATTTTGATCTACTGGTTGCCGACGTGCAAATGCCTCGGATGGACGGGTTTGAACTCACAGAAAAAATACGCGCGGACGAGCGGTTGTCTGATCTGCCGATTGTGCTGGTAACATCATTAGGGGCCAGGGAAGACCGGGAACGCGGTATTGATGCCGGTGCTGATGCTTATGTGGTCAAAAGTAATTTCGACCAAACTAACTTGCTAACAATTGTGCAACGCCTAATTGGCTAACCATGTGGCTATGATAAACGTTCTGATTGTTGAAGATTCTGCAGTTGTGCGAGACTATTTGTACTACCTCCTTTCGTCTGACCCAGACGTAAACGTTGTGGGTACGGCGTCGGACGGGCAACAAGCTGTTGAGTTGGCCAAAAAGCTAGTCCCCAATGTTATTACAATGGATATTCATATGCCGCGTATGAATGGCCTAGAAGCCACCCGCCGAATTTTGGAAGTGGTGCCAACGCCCATTGTTATGGTGAGCGCCGACTGGAACCCTGAGGCCATCGATGTAACATTTAAGGCGCTGGAGGCCGGGGCTGTGACCATTCTGGAAACCCCCAAAGGGTTTGGGGACCCCAACCACGCGGCAATGGCCAAAAAGCTAGTCCAAACAGTAAAAACAATGTCTGAAGTGAAAATGGTGCGTCGCCGGCCACAGATTCGGCAAACCGATACAACCAACACCATTGCTGTTGCCACAGCCGCCGACATTCGCTACGTGGCAATTGGCACATCAACTGGGGGGCCGGTGGTGTTGCAATCAATTTTGTCGGCGCTGCCGGCAACATTTCCGGTACCAATATTGATTGTTCAACACATTACCAAAGGTTTCACTCAAGGCCTGGTCGATTGGTTGCAAGCCAGCACCCGGTTAACTGTGCAGTTAGCCAGGCACGGGGTGCGCCCTGTGCCCAAACACGTATACATTGCCCCAGACGATATGCACATGGGCGTGGATCGGCAGGGGTGCATTGCGCTGAGCCACGATGCACCTGAACACAGCCTGCGCCCGGCGGTATCATATCTGTTCCGATCACTGGCAGCACATTACAGTCAATCAACAGTGGGGATTTTACTGACCGGGATGGGCAAAGACGGCGCCAGCGAGCTGAAAATGCTCAGAGACCGCGGGGCAATTACCATCGCTCAGAGCCAAGATAGTTGTGCGGTGTTTGGTATGCCCGGCGAAGCAGTAAAACTTAATGCCGCCACATACACGCTTAATCCAGCAGAGCTAACGCAAAAGTTAGTTGAATTAGTGTCAGCTTTATAATAAGGGGAGAAAACCGATGAGCACTGAATTAACATCGGATCAGCAAGATACACGGATTTTGATAGTTGAAGATAGCCGCACGCAGGCCGTTAAATTGCAGTATTTATTGGAAGAAAGTGGCTTTCGGGTGCAAGTGGCATACAATGGCGTGGAAGCGTTGGCTGCAATTGACAAAAACATTCCCACATTAATCATCAGCGACATTGTGATGCCCGAAATAGACGGGTACGAATTGTGTCGCCGAATTAGGGCAGATAAAAAAACCCAGCATATCCCTGTTATTTTATTAACCTCACTTTCCAGCCTTGAAGACGTGATTCAAGCACTTGAAAGCGGGGCTGACAACTTTGTCACCAAACCGTACAAGGCAGAATTCCTGTTGTCTCGGATCCATCATATTATGGTTAACCGAGAAATCCGCAAGGCCGCCGGTGCCGAAATGGGGATAGAAATTTTCTTTACCAACCATAAATATGTGTTCGCGTCACGCCCCACGCAAGTGATTGATTTATTGCTATCAACCTTTGAAAGCGCTGTCCAGAAGAATCAGGAGCTTCAAGAAGCCAATCAAAAACTACTGGCTATGCAACATGAACTGACGTTGAAGAATCGGGAGTTGGAAGCGCTTAGCATTCAGAAAGATCATTTTCTGGGCATGGCAGCGCACGACTTACGCAATCCTCTGGGACACATTGCTACAGTTGCCGATATTTTGCTGGAAGACATGGCCGACAAGCTAAGCAAGCAGGAACGGGAATTATTGGAAATTACGAAAACATCCAGTCAATTTATGCTTGATCTGGTCAATGATTTGCTTGATATTGCCAAGATTGAATCGGGAAAACTGCGCTTGAAGCTAGAGCCAACAAATTTAATCACATTGATTGAGCATAATGTGATGCACAATCGAAGCCTGGCCGAGAAAAAAGACATTACACTCACCTTCCAGGTCGATGATACAGTGCCAGAAATGCTGGTTGACCGCTCAAAAATGGAGCAGATATTGAATAACCTTATCAGCAACGCGGTAAAATTCTCGTTCCCACACACCACCATTGCCGTGCGCGTGGCTCTCAAAGATGACCACGTGCTTATTTCTGTGAGCGATCAGGGGCAAGGCATTCCCGCCAATGAACTGGACAGACTCTTTCAACCTTTTGAGCGCACCAGTGTTACCAGTACCGCCGGCGAACGCAGCACCGGCCTGGGACTGGCCATCGTCAAAAAAATTGTGGAAGGCCATCAAGGCAAAATTTGGGTGGAAAGCAAAGTGAGCGAAGGGTCCACCTTCTATGTTTCTTTGCCGGTGCAAACCTGAACAAGTTTCGGATGTTGTGTTTTTGACAAGAAGCTAATCTTGCTGTAAACTCGCTGCAATTTACAGGGGCAGTAATACAATGGGTATGCAATCGCGTTCCAATACCAAGCGCACTAAGAAGCCGGACGGCATGTCTGGTTAGTTGTGTTGCTTGCTAAAATTGTGCATCGCGGCTTGCCAGACATGTCTGGCAGGCCGTTTTTTTATTCAAGTAGAATACATAATCCCAGGAGGAAACCAATGTCATTAGAAAAAGTTGCTGAATGCCCCGAATGTGCTGCCAAAGTTGCCTTACCAGAAGATGTAATGGAAGGAGAAATTGTGCAGTGCGCTGAATGTGGGCTGGAGTTGGAAGTGGTATCGCTAACCCCGCTTGCGCTGGCACAAGCGCCCGAAGAAGAAGAGGACTGGGGCGAGTAGTTCAATTCAAAAAGAAAAATGCAAAATTCAAAAAGAAAGCGTGAAGCTCAATGACAAAAACACATATTGCAATGCTCCACTCACGGGTGCGGGTGGAGGAAAAATTACTCATTCAGGCATTTGCCGGGCATAATGTCCCCGTCGATTTGATTGACGATCGCAAAGTGGTGTTCGATTTGCAGGGCAACGGATGGGACAAATACGATGTGGTGTTGGAACGCTGCGTCAACCATTCGCGGGCACTGTACGCGTTGCGCATCCTCAATGACTGGGGGATCCCTACCGTCAACAGCTACGAAGTGGCTGCCGTTTGCGGCAACAAGCTCGAAACTACCTCGGCGTTGGTGCGTGATGGGCTGCCAATTCCGCGCTGTAAAGTGGCGTTCACCCCCGCATCGGCGCTGCAAGCTATTGAGGAACTGGGTTACCCGGTGGTACTCAAACCGGCGGTTGGCTCGTGGGGGCGATTGCTCTCAAAAATCAACGACCGCGAAGCCGCCGAAGCGGTGCTGGAACACAAGCAGGTGCTGGGCACCTATCACCACTCTATCTTTTACGTTCAAGAATACATTCACAAGCCTGCCCGCGACATTCGCAGTTTTGTGGTGGGTGATGAAACCATCGCCGCGATCTACCGCTATTCTGACCACTGGATTACCAATACCGCGCGTGGTGGTCACGCCAAAAACTGCCCCATCACGCCGGAAATTGACCGCCTTTCGGTGGCAGCAGCGAAAGCGGTTGGCGGCGGTGTGGTGGCGGTTGACCTGCTGGAAACGGCAGCGGGTCAATTGCTGGTGAATGAAGTCAATTACACGATGGAATTTCGCAACAGCATCGACACCACCGGCGTAGACATCCCATCGCGGGTGGTAGAGTATGTGCTGGCAGTGGCGAAAAACAGGTAGTGTTTTGGAATTCAAATTGCCTGTAAAATTTTTGGTTGATGTGAGGCGTGATGAGTGATACGTGAAAACGTAATACGTGAGTTATTCAATTTACATCATCACGTTTTACGCATCACGTATTCACTTGATGTAATGGTTACGATGTTCAGTGATCTTATCAATTTCAAACTACTTGGTATAGGAGGCTTCCGATGTCCCGCGAATTGATTAACTTTACCAGAGGCGTTCCCGCCGTCGAATCATTTCCCATCCAGGCGATGAGCGAAGCGGCTCAACGTGCGGTGCAAAAGTACGGCACGGTCATTTTGCAGTACGGAAAATCAACCGGGTTTGCGCCGTTGGTGGAGTGGTTGGCAGAGTGGATGGGCGTGCAGCCGAATCAGGTACTCACTGCCAACGGCTCGCTCAGCCTGATTGAGTTTTTTGGCTACCATTTCATCGAACCGGGCGACACCGTTTTTGTGGAAGTGCCCACGTATGACCGCACCATCACGCTGTTGCGCCGACACCACGCCAATATCGTCGGCATTCCGCTGGAAGCCGATGGGCTGGATATGGCGGCGCTCGAAGCGGCATTGCAGCAGCACGTGCCCAAATTCTTCTACCTCATCCCCGATTTTCAAAACCCATCGGGGGCGACGTATTCGCTGGAGAAACGGCAGCGATTGGTCGAACTGGCAGAGCAATACGGCTTTTGGCTGCTGGAAGACGCACCGTATCGCCCCTTGCGCTATCGCGGCGAAGCCCAGCCCTCGCTGTTCGAGTTGAATCCGAGCCGCGTGCTGCATATGCTGTCGTTCAGCAAGCTGATTGGGCCGGGACCGCGCGTGGGCTTTGTGGTGGGTGATGCGGAGGTCATCAAAGCGGTGGCAAAAATCGCCGAAGATACCTACATCACGCCGTCGCTGCTTTCGCAGGGGATTGTGTATGAATATTTAAATGAAGGAAACTTGCCCGCCCAAATTGAAAAGCTGAAAGCGCTGTACGCTCCACGACTCGCTGCCACCCTGGCCGCGCTGGACAAACATCTGCCCGATGCGCAATCCACGCGCCCCGATGGCGGCTTTTTCCTGTCCGTCACCCTGCCGGAAGGCATCACCACCGAGGCATTGCGCCCTGTGGCCCGCGAGCAATTCGCGCTGAATCTCGCCAGCGGGCAGGCGTTTTTCCCCGATGGCGGCGGCGAGCGTTTCTTGCGTCTGCCCTATTGCGCCATGACGCCGGAACAGTTGGATGACGGGGTGGAACGATTGGCGGCTGCGGTACAGCAATTAAAAAACGGATAGTGAATAACGAAAAGTGAATAGTGAAAAATTAACTTCACCGGAATATCTATTCTTCGTTATTCGTTATTCACTTTTCACTAGATTGGAGGAAGAATGACGACAACCGTTTCCATCATCGGCGGGGCGGGGTACGTGGGCGGCGAACTGCTGCGGCTGCTCTTGTTCCATCCGAACGTGACCGTACAACAAGTGACATCCGCCAGCCAAACCGGGCGATTCGTGCACACGGTACACCCCAATTTGCGCGGGCAAACCACGCTCAAATTCAGCCATCCCGATTCGCTGGAGCCGAGCGATGTGCTGTTCATTGCCCAGCCGCACGGCGTAACCGGCGCATCCATCGAAAAATATGCCGCTCTCGCCGGACGCATCATTGACACCTCCGCTGATTTTCGATTGCGCGATGTGGCGGCATACGAGCAGTGGTACGGCGCACCGCATCCCAATCCGGCCTGGTTGGAAAAATTTGTGTATGGTTTGCCGGAACGCCACCGCACCGAACTGCAATCGGCAGCCTATGTGTCCGGCGTGGGCTGCAATGCCACGGCCACCAATTTGGGCATTGCGCCACTGGCAGATGCCGGACTGCTGGAAGCGGTGGTCACAGAGGTGAAGGTTGGCTCATCGGAGGCAGGCGGTCGTCCCAGTGAAAGCTCGCATCATCCGGAGCGCAGCGGGTCGGTACGCTCATTCAAACCGACCGGACACCGCCATCAAGCGGAAATTCGGCAGGAGTTGGGCACTGATTTTGCCCTGCATTTCTCTGTCACCGCCATCGAAATGGTACGCGGCGCGCTGGCAACCAGCCATTGCTTTTTGAAAGAACCCGTCGCCGAGCGTGAGTTGTGGAAGTTGTACCGTGCGGCATATGGTGATGAACCGTTCATCCGCCTGGTAAAAAGTCGGGTGGGTATTCACCGTTACCCCGACCCCAAAGTGCTCTCTGGCTCCAACTTCTGCGACATCGGCTTTGCGGTGGACGCAGGCACGAATCGGGTAGTGGTCATTTCCGCCATCGACAATTTGATGAAAGGCGCGGCGGGGTCGGCGGTGCAGGCGATGAACCTGATGTGCGGCTTCGATGAGCGCGCCGGACTCGGTTTTCCGGGCTTGCACCCGGTGTGATTTGAAACACCCCCTCTTGTCACCTGCGGTGACTCCCTCCCTCTATCAGGGGGAGGGTTGGGGAGGGGGAAAAACTTGAAACTTTGGACTTGAAACTATGTTTATCCTAAAAATCGGCGGCAGTAGCGGCATTAATTACGATTTGATTGCGGATGACATCGCCGCGCTGGTGCAGAATGGCGAAAGAATGGTGGTCGTGCATGGCGGCTCGGCGTTGACCAATGAGGTGGCGGAGAAGTTGGGACATCCCCCGCAATTTGTCACGTCGGTCAGCGGGTACACCTCCCGCCGCACCGACCGCCGCACGCTGGAGATTTTCGAGATGGTGTACTGTGGCCAGATGAACAAAGGGCTGGTGGAAAAACTGCAATCGCGGGGGGTGAACGCCGTCGGTTTGAGCGGGCTGGATGGGCGATTGTGGGAAGGGAAACGCAAAGCCGCCATCAAAATTGTGGAAAACGGACGGCGGCGCGTGCTGCGCGATGATTTCACGGGTAAAGTGGAGCGCGTGAACACCGACCTGCTCACCCTGTTGCTGTCGGCGGGATATGTGCCCGTGCTCACCCCGCCTGCCATCAGCTATGAAGGGGAAGCCATCAATGTGGACGGCGACCGGGCGGCGGCAGCAACGGCAATTGCGCTCGGCGCAGGTACGCTCATCATTTTGTCGAATGTGCCGGGCCTGCTGGAGAAGTTTCCCGATGAAAGCACGCTCATTCGTCACATTCCGGCGCAATCACTGGACAAATTTATGGCCGTGGCGCAAGACCGGATGAAAAAGAAAGTGATGGGCGCGCAAGAGGCACTTGCGGGCGGGCTGACGCGCATCATTTTCGCCGATGGGCGGGTCGAAAACCCCGTGCGGCGCGCTTTAAATGGCGCAGGGACGGTCATCGAATGAATTTCCCCGAACTGGAAGCGGCGCACTTTTCCGGCGCAGTTCCTCGCCGGCCTTTCACGCTGGTGCGGGCGCAGGGCGCGCGGCTGTGGACTGCCGACGGGCGCGAATTCATTGACTGCGCGGCGGCGCACGGTTGGGCGAATGTGGGACACAGCCATCCCGCCGTGACCGCCGCTATTCAGCAGCAGGCGGCCACGTTTGTCGCCACCCACGAAGGCGCGTTCAACGACCAGCGCGCGCTGTGGATGCAGGAACTCGCGGCGGTACTCCCCGGCGATTTGTCGCGGATTCAGCCTGCCAATTCCGGCGCGGAAGCGGTGGAAGCCGCCCTCAAAGCGGCGCGGTTTTTCACCGGACGCACGGGTATCATCGCCGCGAAACGCGGGTTTCACGGGCGAACCTTCGGCGCACTGAGCGCCACGTGGAATAAAAAATACCGCGAGCCATTTGCGCCGCTGGTGCCCGATTTCCGGCACGTGACGTTCAACAATTTGGCAGAAATGGAATCTGCCATTTCCGAAAAAACTGCTGCCGTTATTTTGGAGGTGGTGCAGGGCGAAGGGGGCGTGTACCCCGGCAACCCCGACTATTTCGCGGGCGTGCGCCGTCTGTGTGATGAGCGCGGCGCGCTGTTGATTTTTGATGAAATTCAAACGGGGATGGGGCGTACCGGTAAACTATTTGCCACCGAACACCTGCCCATCCTGCCGGATATGATGGCACTGGGCAAGGGATTGGGCGGCGGCATCCCGATGGGAGCGGTGGTGTGGCGCGGCGCGCTGGGGAAACTCGACGCGGGGATTCACGGCAGTACCTTCGCCGGCAATCCGCTGGCGTGTGCCGCCAGCCGGACGGTGTTGCGCGTAATGTGCGATGAACAATTGCCACAGCGGGCGGCTCGGTTGGGGGAATGGTTGATGGCGGAACTGCGGGCGATTGAGTCGCCGCAAATCCGCGAGGTGCGCGGGCTGGGGTTGATGGTTGGGGTGCAGTTGCGGGGGCGGGTCACACCGGTACTGAAAGCGCTGGCAAATGAAGGGGTGTGGGCATTGCCGGCGGGTCCTACCGTGTTGCGCTTGCTCCCGCCGCTGATTATTTCAGAGGAAGATTTGCGGGTGGTGGTGGAGAAGATTGCGTATTGCGTGAAACGTGATGCGTGAGTTGACAGCGGGGAAGCCGCTTGAAGCAAAGTTATGGAAACAAAATTTATCAAATTATTGGAAAATTTGGTGGCAATTCCCAGCCCGTCCGGTGCGGAACACCCCGCGTCGGCATTTTTGGCGGGATGGATGGCGGAACACGGCTTCCGCGTCGAAGTGGACGCCGCCGGAAACGCCGTTGGCACACGGGGCGATGGTGCAAACGAAATCATCCTGCTAGGGCACATTGACACTTTTCCCGGCAATCCGCCCGTGCGCCGCGAGGGCGACCTGTTGTACGGGCGCGGCAGCGTGGACGCTAAAGGCCCGCTGGCGACATTCGCCGCGGCCGTTGCACGGGTGGATGTGCCTGCTGGGTGGCGGCTGACGGTGGTCGGCGCGGTGGAAGAAGAGTGCGCCACCAGCAAAGGCGCGCGGCACATCCTTGCCCAGCGAGACGGCACACCGCCGCGCTACTGCATCATCGGTGAACCGAGTCACTGGAACCGCATCACGTTGGGGTATAAAGGGCGGTTGCTGCTGCACGCCCGCTTGCGCGTGCCGTTTTCGCATTCGGCAGGGCAGGGGACACTCCCCGCCGAACAGGGGGTGCAGTTGTGGCAGGCAATCGCTGCCTATTGCACCGGGGTGAATGAGGGACGCACTGGCGCATTCAACCGGCTCGATCCGTCGCTGCGTGCCATCAACAGCCGCGATGAGGGTGCCTTTGGCGCGGTGGAACTGTCCATCGGCTTTCGCTTGCCAGTGGATATTAACCCGCACGCGCTGGAAGCCGACCTGCGGGCATTGGTGGCGGCTCAGTTTTCCGACGGAGCGACGCTGGAATTTGAAGGCCACGAACACGCCCATCGCGCCGAAAAATCGACGCCGCTGGTGCGGGCGTTTCTGCGCGCGATTCGTGGGGCGGGGGAGAAACCCCGTTTCGTGGTAAAAACAGGTACATCGGATATGAATGTGGTTGCGCCGGTGTGGGGGTGTCCCGTTTTGGCGTATGGTCCCGGCGATTCCAGCCTCGACCATACCCCCGATGAGCATATCGACCTGACTGAATATCTGCGGGCGATTGAGGTGCTGAAAACAGCATTGGAACATCTGATAGAGACAGACGTATGACCGAGAAAATCAGCATCATTGACCAACGCAGGATCGAGGCGAATCTCATCAAAGCGTTACTACCTGCGTTCGAGGCAGAGTTGGGGGCGGGGAAAACTCGCGAAATTCTAACGGAGGTGATTGTCGAATTGGCACGGCAAAAAGGCAGGGAATTGCGTGTAGCCAGTAATACAGACAATCTAATCACCTTTGCAAAAACGTGGGAACCATGGCTGCGCGGCGATACGTTGGAAATGGATGTGATTGAACTTTCGGCGGATAAATATCGCTTTAATGTGACGCGCTGTACCTACGCCGAAATGTACCGTGAACTGGGGCTGGAAACGTTGGGTTACACGCTCAGTTGCAACCGCGATGCCAGCTTGGTGGAAGGCTTTTCCAACCGCATAAAGCTTGAGCGTGCCCAGACCATTATGGAGGGTGCGCCATATTGCGATTTCTGTTATACGCGGCAGTCGTAACTACGGTTTGCGCCCTACGCCGCCATAACCAAATGCCCGCCACGGCTCATCCAAAAATATGTCGTTGGGCGTGTCCGGTCGCCATTGAGGGCTGTACACCAGCCCCGGTTCCACCAGTTCCAATCCCTCGAAAAATTGGGCAATTTGCGTTTTGCTACGGTGGTGAGCAGCGCTGGCGAGTTTTAGAAGCCGGTCTGCTTCCTCGGCGGAGGTGGGTTTGTAATCATCCATTGTACTGTGAATAATGGCCACGAAACTCCCCGCTGAAATTGCGCTTTTTACTTTGCGTATTGTGCGGAAAACCGTCTCATCATCAAGCAAATAATGCAAAATGGAAACCATCAGCACCGCGAGCGGTTTTTCAAAATCAAGCAATTTTTTTGCAGTGGGGTGATTAAGGATCTGTGACATGTGTGCGGCATCAGCCTGAACTGCTGCAACGTTAGGGGCATCTTTAAGAATGGCTTGGCTGTGGGCAACAGCGATGGGGTCTATATCTACATACATTACCCGGGCGGCAGGATTGCTTGCCTGCGCAATTTCGTGGACGTTACCCACAGTGGGGATACCAGAGCCGATGTCTAAGAATTGTTCTATGCCTTCCGCAACCAAAAAATTGACAACTCTATTCACAAAGGCCCGATTCACAAACGCCGATTGTTTGGCGTTTGGGTGGACCTGCAATATCTGCTCTGCCAATGCTCGATCTGCTTTGAAATTGTGATACCCTCCCAACAGATAATCATATATGCGGGCGACGTTTGGTTTTGTGAGGTCTAGATCATCAGGTACCCAACCGAGACCAATATCCTGGATGTTATTCGGGTCCATTTTTCCTCGCTGTTTGTAGGCAATGTGAATTTCATTAATTTTAGTATATCATGCTCCACAAAGAGAGGCAATGTGCTGCCAACGGGTCCACACGGCTGTTGCAAAGTAGATTTTAAAGTTTCAGCAAATTGTTACTTTTCCCCCTGTATCCCCCCTTCCCCACCGGGGAAGGGGGCCAAAGAAACAGTTTCTAATTAATGCAAATGAGAATTGCTGATTGAACTTACGTTTACTTGTTGCAACCAATTGGATGTGTTAAAATTTCATCCTGTGCGCCGGGCTGTTGAAATAAGAGCGGCCATTAAACACTGCTATTATGAGCGGGTTATTGCCGTGAGGGCGCTGAAAATTATGGCGAAATCATCATCAAAGCGACCCCTCCCATCAGGGATCCGCCTGTGGCGAAAAAACAAGAGCTTCATTTACAATCTACATCCCCCACGCATTCCTGCTGCCGGCGCGCGATTCACCTACACGTTTGGTCTTGGTGGATTGGTGGTTCTTGCCTCGGTAATCACCATTATTAGCGGTTTGCTGGTGATGTTCTACTATGTCCCCACAGTGAAAGATGCCCACGCCAGTTTGGTGTATCTTAATAGCGTGGTCACGCTGGGAAGACTGATGCTCTCTTTTCCTTATTGGGCGGCGCAGGCAATGGTAGTGATTGTTTTTCTGCATATGGCGCGCGTTGTTTTTACCGGCGGATATCGCCCCCCCCGTGATTTTAACTGGCTGGTCGGTTTGGGATTGCTGGTTGTCACATTGCTGTGGAACTTTACCGGTTTTACACTGCGGTGGGACGAAGGAAGCATCTGGGCGCTGCTGGTGGGAACCAATTTGCTGAAAACTATCCCCTTAGTTGGCGAACGTTTGTATCTGATAGTTGTGGGGGATACTGTTTTGGGG
>CAYPUV010000102.1:0-13462 GCA_964413895.1 uncultured Anaerolineaceae bacterium | reverse complement strand
AGCCGTTGTAGAATTTTGTCCGGTTTCGTCAGGAGCCGTTGTAGAATTTTGTCCGGTTTCGTCAGGAGCCGTTGTAGAATTTTGTCCGATTTTCGTTTTTCGGGCGCGGCGACGGGTCAATACTTTCTTGTCGGCTACTACCAACGGTTCATCGTCGACCAAAATATGACCTGCAAAAATGGTTCTGTTGAAGGTTAAATCCGGGATGAATTGCCGGATTTCGTTCTCTTTGCCGGTGATATTGCGTCGTAGCGTGCGTTCGGATATCCCCAACTGTTCCGCCAGTGCGCGGCGTGAAAACTCGAATTTGTTACGTACTTCCGTCTTATCTGCGCTTACGAAACTGTGTCGCCGTAGGATAACTAATAACCAGCCGATATTGCCGCCGAGAATTGAAATCCATTTTTCTCGGAAATACTGGTGTCCGAGATAGGCTCTCTTTGGTTGCAACAAACAGTCTGTTAGCTGTTCTGCCGTGGCTTGCACTGTTTTCCGTAGCGGATGCTCATCTGATATACCGCATGCGTTTGTCACCATTTGTTCGACAGTGAGCGGCGTTGCCGGCAATGGAGCGGCGGCGTATTGCAACTGCTCAAGCAGCTTGTCATGCGGGGTATTGACGATGGCTTGGATAGATTCCAGTCGTTCTTCAATATCTGAAGAAGTGCGTGAAATTTCCGTCAACATCTGTTGTAATCCGGCTTGGTGTTGTGGCGTCAGTGGTGTGTTGAGTAAGACGGTATAGGTATTGGCCCGCTTGCCCCGTCCGGCATGACCGGCACGGTCAATCCGGCGCAGGAACCAGCCCATATAATAAGCTGTGGAATCACTGTTTGGTGAGGTCGTGTCAGTATATTGTTCTGTGGCGTTTAGCAGATTCATTACCTGATGGCGTTTCAACCCGCTTTGTTCACCCAATTGGCGATGCGTAATCACACCCTTCGCTTTTTGCCAGTAACTTTGTTGCAGGGCAATAACCAACCACGCCGCACTCGGTTTGAGCAGTGGTAACCAGTGATCTACAAAATAATACGAAACACGGAAAATACGACCGGGTTGGATAATTTGTTCCCTCAAATGATCGCGGTCGAAGATGCCGTGAACGGTAATGTTTGCCGAAGTAGTGTTTTTAGGCATTGATAATATTTCTCCCTGTGATAGCGTGCCGCATCTGCATGGCATTCAGTATGTCCGTAAAAACCGAGACATCCGAAGCATAGACGGTCCACCGGCAACGACGATCGTCCGGTTCACCGACGGCATTCAGCACATATTGTACTTCCGAAACAGTCAGTAATTCGCCGCCGGATTCAATTTTGGTGCAAAGAGCGTGCAACACATCAACTTGCGCACTTTCCGGCGGTAGTGTTGCTACCCGGTCTCGGATTAACGTTATCAACAATGTTCTTTCTGTCCGGGACAGCATTGGTTCACACCTGTGTATATGAGCCGGTCACCAGCGACAGCATTTTGGCGACGTAGTAAAAGGCTTCCGCCCGGTGCATCCCGACAGTGACGCTGTCTTGCAGCACGATGCTCATGGCGCTTCGTATGGCCGAGGCGTCGTGCCGGCGCAAAAATAGCCGCACGGCTTCATTATGCAGCGCCAACGCGCGCCGCGGTAGATTAAGTAGGTTCAGTAATGGTACCGGCGGGTCGCTCTGTTGCCACGGCATGTAGTCCACGAGGATGATGCGGTGCATTGCCGATACCGGACGCACGGTGTCGGCCTTAACACGAAACGCCAACACCGCTATACTTACCAAAAACTCGGCGGCAGTCCTGCCGATCACATCAACCGATAGCGATTGTTCCGGTAATTCAAACGGTTCGGTTTGCATGATTTGAGAAAGCCACACTGCCGGTTTATTTAGCAGAGCAGGGATATCCGCTTGAGTCAACATCCCTTCCGGTGGCGGCGAATTGAACAATATCGGTGGTGTCGGCGCAACCTGAAAACCGGTAGCAACTTGTAGAGCCATGGTTACTCCTCCAACAAAATTTCGTTAAGCCAATCCCGCACTTCTGTCAGTAGGTGTCGCTGTTTATCGTCACCGGTAACGGTAGAGCGGATGGCGTTAATGTCTATTGTTTCAAAACTGTGATGTAATTTTTTCATTGTTCGCCGCCACGTTTCAATTGGTGGCTGTTTTTTTGTGGCGGTCGCGTTTCTATGTGTCTCTTCGTTCTGTGTCGACGCCGTGGATGCTTCACCGGCAAGCAGGGCGTTGATAGCCAGGATTTGTTCAACCGGATTCTCGATAGCGGTAATCGGACGCAATTGTCTCTCCGGAAGACGATGGCGGTGTGCCAGTTCCAGCGCTTCGTCGCACAGTTTCAGTAACTTCAGATAGTTGTGCCAGTGTCGGCGTCCGTAGCCTAACTGTTCGATGACCTGTGGCCACGTGCCGCGCTTAAGGCGCTCTTCGGTCAATCGGCGGAGCGCCTGCGGTACCAGAGTGTTGTTTTCATACCAATTCGGGACGTGTTCATTTTGTAACTCGGCTATCAGTGACGCCAGTCCGATAGCGGTTTCCACAGCGGTTAAGCCTTCCCGACGCAGATTTTCGGAGAGTTGACGTAAGCGGATGTTTTTATCGCCGACGATGAGCGCCCGGATTTGACGGAACGATTCATCACCTTGGTGAACCAGATACCAGTGTGCCCAGTAACGCCGTTCGCCGGTTTCGATGGTGTAGTGTGTCAATTGTCCTTCCGGTTCATATACGGTGATGGGGCTGATTAAACCGTTGTTTTTTATGTCGGCAGCGAGTTCTGCGATGCTGTCTACCACACTTGCCGATGTCTCATCCGTTTCACTGCTTTTGATGAGATTTTTTAATACCATCAGTGGCGGTAGGTCGCCGTTAAAAAGTTGCGCCGCCAACGCAGGCGGCAGCAGATGGCGTGGTTGTCCGGGGTCGGGGCGAATATCGTTGAGCGACAATCGGTGAACGGTGTCGATGCTTTTCTCTATGCTGCGTTGTCGGGCGTCATCACTCATAAAAGACAAAACCGTGCGACGGCTGTCACGAGCCATTTTCCACCTCCTGTGCCATACGGATATACGCGTGCGCCGCGTCATTTTTTGGATCAAATCCGAAGATATCGTGTCCTTGCGCATGCGCCTTGCGTATAGCCACCCTGTCCGGAATGGCGGGTAACAGGTTATCGGGGAAATGTGTCATCAGCTCTTCCAGCGTGTAGCGAGTTTCAGTTGTATTGTCTTTTCTGACCAACGCTACCCCCAATAGTTCCAGATTGTTGATATTTCGGATCTCGCGAATGGTGTCGTTGAGCAGGGCAATCCCCATAAGCGAAAAAGCGCTCGGCTCGGCGGTGATGATAACCTGATTGGCGGCCATTAGTCCGTTAATGGTCAACAAACCCAAACTAGGCGGGCAGTCGATGAAAATGTAGTCGTATTCGCCGACGAGCCGGGTCACTGCGGTTGACAACCGGTCTTCACGACGGATAGCGCCAACCAGTTCCCATTCGGCGCGTGCCAACCGAATATGAGACGGGATGAGGTCTAATTTGCCCGGACTTTCTCCTGCCAGTTCAACGGTGATGATGACTTCGTGCGGGTCAATCTGGTTAACCAGCACTTCGTATACGGTGGGGATTTCGGCATTATCACCCAACGTGAACTCCGGTGTCAACAGTACGGAAGTGGCGTTTGCTTGTGAGTCTATATCGATGAGCAGCACCTTGTGTTGCGTTCCGGTCAACCCGCGTGCCAGCGCCGTCGCCAAGTTAATGGCGGTGGTTGTTTTTCCGACACCTCCTTTTTGATTGGCAATGGCTATGATGTGCGTCATATACGCCTCCCGTGATATCCATATATGTGAACCGTGGTTCCTTTATCGCGGTTCGGTGTCGATATGTGAATGACTAATCGTTGTCAAGTACTTGGGTGCTTTGTCCGTTGTTGTGTCCGTTCACTTGACTATTCAAGGCATTGATGTCGCGTTGAATGGTACGTTTTGTCACCCCCAACTGTGCGGCAATGTCGCTGATTGTCAGTGTTTCGTCTTGCAGCAGCTTTTGCAATGTCGCCCGTCTGGCTTGAATAGCGGCGCGGCGTGTCGCGTTGGCTTCGTCCAATGCCGCCATATCGCCGGGGATATATGACCCTTTTGGAGTGACACTTGCCCGTTTTTCCGCGCGCATGTCGGAGATTTCAGTTTTTAACGCGTTGCGTTTCGCGACTAGCGCGGTGATATTGTTTTCTAATCTTGACATCTCGTCGGACAATGTTGCCAATTGCGCTTCGGCATCCTGAACGGCAGTGATGACAACTGCACGTGCCATCACGCGCCGAATGAGACGCACGACAAGATGTAGCGACAATGCGGCGGTAATCGGTGGTACGACGCTAACGAAACCGGCAATAACTACCGGCGCATAAACTGATATGGAAAGCAAGCTGTCCATGCCGGCGTGTGTCGCGTTGAAAACAACCGACAAAACAGTGAATACGATGACCAGTGTCCAAGCGTAGTGGTCGTGCTCTTGTCGTGTCTCTGCCCACAGTACATTGAGACTGGCAACAATTGCCAGCGCGTCCAAGGTTAGCGGCCACAGCCACGCCAACTCACGATTGATTGCTCCCGAGGCAACCGCCAGGTCCAGCAATGACTCGTAACTCAATATCAACCCGGCGGCAGCAACAAACAAAACCCCGGCGGCGGCAACAAATGTAATCGCGGTATCAGCATAGTCGGCGATGTAACGGTTGAAGCGTACAGTGTCAGTAGTCATTGTTAATCCTCTAATTGGGCGAAAACGGCATCGTCTATTACCAACTCACCGGATTGGTTGTTTTGTCCCGTCGGCAGCGTTCTAACTTGACTCATCAGTTGTGCGTTTTGCTGATTTTGAATGGCTTGCATACGTTGCATAATGGCCAGATTTTCTCGTGCGTTGTTGATGAAATCCGCCTGTTGGCGTTTGGTAGCAATGTGGTTTTGCAGGATTGATGCACCCTGCCCCAGCGCCAGTAGTGTGCCTGCGGTCAGAATGCCGAGGATGAATGCTGCCAACGGGCTACCCTGTGCAGCCGCCATATAAACCAAAACGGCTATGATGCATACCGGAAATACAAAAGACAGTGTGACGCTTCTCATATCATATGCCCCCTTTCAAACGTTTGATTTCGCCGAGAAAAGCCAACGCAAACGTTTTGTGTAATGTGTGCATCTGCCGTGAGATGCCGAATTGTGTCCGTGCTCTATTGATACTGATACTGTTGACGCCGTAGTGAATGTATGCCGCCAATATATCCGGCCGAACTTGGTTTTTGGGTCTGCCGATTTTCAGGTTCGTTTCGATGGTGCGCGATATGGCTTGTGTCGATACAGCCGAGCCGGGTGGGGGAGCGGTACGCGGGATATCGGCTATGTCTTGTTCGCGGGCAACCGCTACCTGGAATCGCTCAGCCCGGCCATTGGCCACGTGCAAGAAATCCCCTTTGCCGGTTAATTTGTGGGCATCCAGTCCACTCTGACCGGTTAAGAGCGCACTGCTTTGTGCGCTGTCAACCGCACCGACGAACCGGTTGCGTACATTGTCTAAAATGCCGGGCAATTCCTTTTGGCTGGGGCGCTGCGTGCCGAGAATCAGGTGGATGCCGTATTTGCGTCCTTGCTTGGCAATATTTTTCAGCATTGCTATGTTTTCTCTGTCGCCGGTCACATCGGATACTTCATCGATGACAATTGCCAATGGCTCTTGGTCTTTGATGTGTGCCTCTTTGCGTTTCAGAAACTCGGTGTGTGCGTAGCGCAGGCTATGGCTCGCTTGAGGCACTGTGGTTGCTACCGGTAACGCCAAATGTGCAATGTTGTTGAAAATATCAAATTCGCTGTTCGTATCAACCACTACCAGTTTCAATTTGTCCGGGGTGTACGTGGTTACCAGCGCCACCAATGTAGATTTGATAGCCTCGGTTTTCCCGGCGCCGGATGTGCCCGCGAATATCGCATGCGGTGCATCTCGGAAGGAAAATTTGACCGGCAAGCGCCGTTCTTTCAAGCCAACCGCCAAACCGGAAACATCAGCCCGTGTGTAAAACTGCCAAAACATTTCTTGTAATTGGATCTGATAGTGAATGAGCCCCTGCCGTGGGTAAACCAGCACACTGTCTGTTTTTGTTGCCAGCGCAAAAGCGTCTGCTAACCCGGTGGCTTTTTTGAGTTGGCGCGGGTCGTTGAGACGTACGCCAAGGCACATATGACGAGCTCCCCGTGACACAGACGACAATCGTCCGGCGATATCCTGCCGGCGGTATAGATGCGTTAATATTTGCGCGTATATTCGCGCGTGTAACTGAAGACTTCGTTTCATAAATCCGGTTTAAATGGCAATGGTGCGAGGCAAGGTGGGTGCGATGATAATGTCTGCCAGATGATAAATGTGATAAGTAAGATGATGCGGTATTGCCGCTAAATATTCTATCGCCTTCAGAACAGTGGAACAATATAGTTCGTGAACGAGAACGGCAAAACAGATGGCAAGAATGCGGACGACTTTACGACGAATCTCGCGGGGCGCATCTTGTATGGTGTACATCGAGTGGGGTAAGTCAATGACTGTTGTGAGAAGTTTCAATTTTTCCCTCCGACAAGTCCGGAAACCGCGCGACGGGCAGTGGTCTGTATTTTGTCCCAAGGTAGTTGCAATCCCCACTCATCCGCCCACCGGCGAACGTCCGAATTGGTGAGGTAGTACGCACCGGATATTTTGTGGTGGGCGTCGCCTTGCAGTACGTCAAAGACGGCGCGTTCAACGATTTTTGCCGCTAATCGCCGCCATGGGTCGGGGTTGCTGGTTTCAACAGAGAAACTTCGCTGTTTAACCACTTGCATTGTGTGTTCGCTCTCCCAATATTAAGGTTACTCAAACGTACTCACGCTAACCACCTGTTTTTCCCGCTTGTGTCTCTTGACGGTGGTGCTGATGTTCCCGTTTTGGTTTCTTTGTTAAAAGTTCTATGCGGAAATTAACAGGACTGTGTGGTCGTGAGGCTTGATGAGGCTAGTTTAGCACATCTTGTGATAACTGTCAACCATCTGTAACAAGATGGCAAAAAAAAGAGGGCTTACGCAGCCCTGCTTTCTTGTTGCTTTTGTTGTCGTCGTTGTTTACGACGCATATCGGCAATTTCTCGGTAGCGAAGTTTGTACGGGCGTCCTTCCTTGTCAAAGATATTTACCCCGGACAACTGCCCATCGTAAAACTCATACTTTGCCTTGTAGACAGCAGCGCAATAGGCTACATCTGCTTCATCCAAAATCAATCGCCATCCACGCGCAAGTATCTTGATGTAACCCACTTTTGCCCAACGGCTGAAATTTGCTGTGCTAACAGCATATTTCCGGCTAGCCTCTGATGCGCTAATCCCTTGTCCGCGCAGATACTCGAAGTCTTCTCGTTTGATACTCAGGCTGGGGTCAACGTCATGTTCTGCCACGAGATACTCTCCGTTCGGTAGTTGTGCTGCGGTCAGTTTACCAGATTTGATACGCTTGAGCAACACTTTTTTCGAGACACCGTACTTTTCTACGGCGGTGGAGAGCTGAATATAGGTGGGGGTATTTGATTTTGGCATAAAAACCTCCCGATTTTTTGCGAACCTGACTGTTGGAAAAACAATGCAAAATACGTTTCAAACTCGTTTTCCTATTTTTTGGCAAAATTCCCCGATTTGTCTATGACTGTACACAAAAATAGGGGTTTTTCGCTTGGAAAACGCCAAAATTTTAAGGTAAAAACGTGCGACACCTTCTACAATACTATTGCTTTCCGTTGTTTTCTGCTTCCTGACTGCTATGCTTTCCGACGGCTGCTTTTTCTGTTGCTGTCTGCGGTTGTTTTCTGTCGGCTGTTTTTGTTTTCTGCTGCTTTCCGGATGACTGAGAGCGGGTGGCGTTGGCAAAGGGATATGGGTTTGGATTTGGTTTAATTAACCAAATATTTTCAAAAAATGCTTTTGGTTGATATTTGGGTGAAATTTTCCGTTTTTAACGGGTTGTCGGTATTTTTCTGTTTTTTGCAAAAGATTGAATATTGAGCCGTAAATTTCCGCCGCCGATAATTTTTTGCTTTGTCGAAAACTATGCTGAAAACCTTGTCGAAAACCCCTCTGTCTTGCTGAAAACTATGCTGAAAACCCCTTTTACCTTGTCGAAAACTATGCTGAAAACTATGTTGAAAATAAAAAAGAGGCGTTTCGGGGCATTTAGGAGGGGCGATTTTTGAGTGAGAACGGAATTTGTGGGCGAACTGCGAGCAACCGCCGCCTCAAGGTCAAGTTGTATCAAGTGCGCCCGGAGGGACTCGAACCCCCAACCGTCAGTTCCGAAGACTGATGCTCTATCCGTTGAGCTACGGGCGCGCACTCGATGGTTATTTTATCATGATTGGTGTGGTTGACAAATTTGCAACACCTCATCCACACCCCAAAAAACCATCGCCAACGCTTTTTCTGCCACTGATACATCCAACCGTAAATCGAGTGGGGTGGGCGTGGGCAAATCGGCGGCGAAACCCCGCCGCATCCGCTTGCGATAGTCAATATGCCACCAATTGAGCAGGCGCTCGCCAAAATCAGCGCGGCTGAGCGCCTGCCGTCCGGCAATGTTCAGCGTTCCGCCAATGTTTGATTGTGTCACCGCCAGTTTCAATAGGGCAGCCGCGAGTGTCTCAACCCATATCGGCTGGCGAATTTGGTCTTGGAATAGGGTCAGGGTTTTGCCATTTTCCAGCCGTTGCACAAAGCCTGCCGTGCCTCTATCCATTTCATCTAACCCATAAATGAGTGATGTGCGCACAATGACGGCGTCAGGTTTCTTGTTGGCGACGGCGGTTTCGGCGGCGGCTTTGCTGTGTCCGTAGGGCGTGATGGGGTTGGGAGAAGCGTCGACAGGATAAGGAGCGCGGGTTCCATCGTGCACCATATCGGTTGAAACATGTACCAGCCGCGCGCCGATGGCGGCGGCAGCGGCCGCAATGTGCGCTGAACCGGCGCAATTAACGGACATCATTTGTGCGGTGTTGTGTCCGGGGTTGCTGGCGGCAGTGTGGATGATAGCGGTGGGGGCAATACGGTCCACCAGCCGTTGCACAGCGTGTTCATCGGTTAGATCAAGCTGATGGGGTATTCCGGCGACGATGCGCCCGGCGCGAGTGCAGTAGGTGGTGTGAACGGTGAATTTTTCGGCGGCAAGACGGGTGAGGTGGCGTCCCAAATAGCCGCTGCCGCCGGTGATGAGCAAACTTGGCGCTGCCATTATGGCAGAAAACCCCAGGGGTTGCGCCGCACACCGTTTAGCCTTACTTCAAAGTGCAGGTGCGGCCCAGTTGAGTTTCCAGAACTGCCCATCTCGCCAATCTGTTGGCCCTGGGTCACTTCATCACCCACCGCAACGTACAGCTTGCTCATATGGGCATATAGGGTGATGAATCCGTTGCCATGGTTGATTTCTATCATATTACCATAGCCGCTGTTATCCCAGCCGGCGTAAATAACGTACCCAGAATCGGCGGCATAAATGGGCGCACCCATCCAGGCGCCAATATCCAATGCGCGGTGGCCGCTCCAGTATTCCTGGGTGATGGTGCCGCTGGTAGGCCATAGGAAGTTGCCGGTGCCGCGCTGGGCGCTTTCGGGTACGTTCACCCGAATGGCAGAAACATGTTTGGGTACGTATGGTTTTTCGCCGCCGGGGACAACGAGCCATTGACCGGCAGTGATGGTTGGATTTTCCGGATCGAGATTGTTCAAGGGGTAGTTGATGATGTCATCTGGCGTAACTTTTAGGGTGCTGGCAATTTCGTCCAGCGTTTCACCACTGGCTACCTGATGGTACACCCCATCCACAGGGAGGATGATGAGTTTATCACCCACCATCAGCAGGTCGGGGTTGTCTTCCAGCGCGGGGTTCGACCATTGGATCGTTTCTGGTAGTAATCCAAACGTGGCTGCGATCCCAAAGATGGTGTCGCCGGGTTGGACTGTGTAGGTGGTGATTTTTGGTTCCGTTTTGGCGCGGTCGGGAATAATGGTGTGAGAAACAGCCGCCGGAAGCAGTACGCCGCTGTTTTTGTTCTGCAAGACACCGGATAACGTTAACTGTGCTTCAGCCTCGATTTGCTGGGAGGCGGATTGTGTTGTGTTTTCTGTGTTGATGGGGATAGTTAAATGAGGCGATGGTTTCAGTTGCTGCTGGGAAAGTTTTATGCTGCCCACAGTTATTAATGCCCCAATGAGACCAGCTAATATTGCGTGTGTTATCAGCCGATTGGCCGGAGCATGTTCGACTAAGTTCCTGGCAATGCGGAATAAGTCTGCGGGGGAAGTAATTTGTTGCCATCGGGTGTGAGTGGGGAAAAGAGTTGATTTTTTTGCCAGCGGTTTTTGCATAAGTACCTGTTCCCAGAAAAGGGGTTGGATAATATTATCCAACCCCTGGGTGAATGTCAAATTAGACAATTGTGCAGGTTGTAATCTGCAATTTTGCTGGCTACAGAATGTCTTTGTGCAGTGTTTCCAAAAATTCTGCGTTGGTTTTGGTTTTTGCCATCCGGGATAAAATGAGTTCAGTGGCTTCTGGGCCGCCGCCCAACGCGCTAATCATTCGCCGCAACGTCCAGATGCGGGCGAGTGTTTTTTCTGGATGGAGCAACTCTTCACGGCGAGTTCCAGACCGTTCCACGTCGAAGGCGGGGAAGATGCGGCGTTCTTGCAATTTTCGGCTCAGGTGGAGTTCCATATTGCCGGTTCCCTTGAATTCTTCGTAAATTACGTCGTCCATCCGGCTGCCAGTGTCAACCAGGCAGGTGGCGATGATTGTCAGACTGCCGCCTTCTTCCAGGTTGCGGGCGGAGCCGAAAAAACGTTTGGGGGGATACAACGCTGCTGGATCAATCCCCCCGGAAAGCGTTCTGCCACTGGGGGGAACGACCATATTGTAGGCGCGGGTGAGGCGGGTGATGGAATCCATCAGAATCACCACGTCGCGTCCGCTTTCAACCAGACGTTTGGCTCTGGCAAGCGCCATTTCTGCCACGCGGGTTTGGTCGCCTTCCTGCTCGTCAAAGGTTGCTGCCATCACCTCTGCATCTACAGAGCGGTCCATATCGGTTACTTCTTCCGGACGTTCTCCAATCAACACAACCATCAAATGGATGTCGCGGTAGTTAGAGGTGATGCCGTTGGCAATTTGCTTCAATACGGTTGTTTTACCGGCTTTGGGTGGAGAGACAATCAATCCGCGTTGGCCGCGTCCAATGGGAGCCAGCAGGTCGAGCATGCGGGTGCCCAGTATATTAGGCTCGGTTTCCAGAACAAGTTGTTCCTGGGGATAAATGGGGGTTAGGCGGATGTATTTGGGGCGACGTTTGGCGATCTCTGGGTCAAGGCCGTTTACGGCTTCTACGCGCAGCAGCCCATAATATTTTTCAGTATCTTTGGGCGGGCGCACGTGGCCCAACACCATATCGCCGGTGCGTAACCCAAAGCGACGAATCTGGCTTTGCGACACGTACACGTCTTCAGGGCCGGGCAGCAGGTCGTTTGAACGTAAAAAACCAATGCCGTCTTGGATAATCTCTAGCACGCCCCCTCCAAAGATTAGCCCTTGAGCTTCGGCCTGAACACGCAAAATCTGCTTAATTAAGTCATCCTTTTTCAGGCGACTGTAGCCACTAATATGGTGCTTTTTGCCCATTTCTCGCAGTTCCCCCAACGCCTTTGCTTCAAGCTCAGCAATATTGAGGTCTATTTTTTTGTGGCTTTTGTTGTTGTGTTCTGGATGATGGTCGGTACTTGTTTCTGTTGAGTGGTCTAGGTTTTTCATAAGGATTCAACTTTTTTTAGGTATAGATTATTTTGTTTTGCGCTATGCTTTGCTTTGCGCAACAGTGCGCAATGTAACAGCAGGTGTATCAGCGATTTTCTGGTTTTTGGGTGAGATTTGGTGACATTCTATGACAAACAACGTTAAACGCAACCTGTTTGGTATTTAATTGTGAGTAGAAATAGGAAAAAACGAATACCCCAACCTTAGGGGAACAGTCTCATCTAAATAATAGGGAATTTAGTACAGAGGTAACTGCCTGTAAGACTATGTAAATACTAGTCAACACTATAGCGTGGAAGTCATATGCTGCACTAGGGGCACAATCCAAGCAGGATTATATCACCTTCATTGACAGACGTCAAACTCAGAGTAATCTGTTTTTGGAAAATAGTCAAAAATCTGCTACCATATGTTTATTGCCGTACTCGAGCGTGTCTCATTTACATCAAAACTTAATTTAGCAGCTCACAGGAGAGTGTTATGGTTAGTAATGGAAGGATATTACCTGGCCAACTCATTACCATTGAACGCCATATTTTGGAAAGACAACAACTTCACCCTGATGCTACCGGCGAGTTGACAAAACTTTTACAAGATGTTGCATTAGCAGGCAAATTAATTGCCAGTCATACTACGCAGGCGGGGTTGGGCGAAATTTTGGGAGCCACCAACGAAACCAATGTTCACGGGGAGGTGGTACAAAAATTGGATGAGGTGGCCAACCAGATTTTGTATCGACTAAACGACCACACAGGACGGTTGGCGGCGATGGTATCTGAGGAGGCCAGCGATATATTGCACATCCCCGATAAATATCCCACCGGCAAGTATGTTCTTTCCTTTGACCCGCTGGACGGCTCATCTAATATTGATTACAACGTGAGTGTGGGTACCATTTTTGCTATTCACCGGCGTGTCTCTGCCGGAGGGCGCGGCACATTAGCAGACTGCCTGCAAAAAGGCCGGGATATTGTGGCGGCCGGCTATATTCTGTACGGCTCCAGCACAATGTTTGTGTATTCTGCAGGATATAGTGTCAATGGCTTCACGCTCGACCCACAAATTGGTGAGTTTCTGCTTTCGCACCCCGATATTAGAATTCCCGCCAAACCCAAATACTTTAGCGCCAACCTGGGTTATCAGCAACATTGGAGTGCAGGTGTGCGACGGTTTACGCAGTGGGTGCAGGGTGAGTATGGCGGTCCGGCTTTGGGCTTGCGCTACATCGGTTCAATGGTGGCTGATTTCCATCGCACGTTGCTCAGTGGCGGAATCTTCTATTACCCCGTTAATATGAGTGATACCAAAAAACCTCACGGCAAGCTGCGCTTGCTGTATGAAGTTAATCCCCTCTCTTTCATTGTGGAGAAAGCAGGCGGTTATGCTTCCGACGGTCATCAATCACCGTTGGATATTGACCCCACCGGTTTGCATCACCGCACCCCCTTCTTTGTGGGAAACAAAGAACTGGTGGAGCAAGCCGAAAAATTCATTCAAGAATTCGATGACTGATACGTTTGCTTTCTGACGTGTTTTGTCTTAAACTGACATACTCCCACGACTAAAGGTCGTGGGATTCTGGGGTCAACACCGGCAGC
>CAYPUV010000101.1:0-13494 GCA_964413895.1 uncultured Anaerolineaceae bacterium | reverse complement strand
CTGTGAGACCTCTGTGAAACTCTGTGTTACAACTTGCTTGCTGAATAGTTACGAATTGTTGATTGTAATCTACATTGCTTTACTAATGCAGCATTTACGGTAAAATACTTGTATGTGTTTTTCTACTTTACTCATTTTGGATAAATTGCTATGAATTACAAACTTGCTCCTTCAATCCTCTCTGCTGACTTTGCCCGCCTGGGCGAACAGGTGCAAGAAGCGGAAGCCGCCGGCGTAGACTGGATCCACGTGGATGTGATGGACGGACATTTTGTCCCCAACATCACCATCGGGCCGCCAATTGTGCGCGCGCTGCGGCGGGTAACATCGCTGCCACTGGATGTGCATCTGATGATTGAGCAGCCAGACCGTTATCTCGCCGATTTTGCCGCCGCTGGCGCAGACCATCTTATTGTACATGTAGAAACATGCCCGCATTTGCACCGCACCATCCAACAAATAAAAAATTTGGGCGTGCGAGCGGGCGTCACCCTTAACCCGGCGACCCCTTTGGTGAGCCTGGAAGAGATTTTGCCGACGGTAGACCAGGTGTTGATTATGTCGGTGAACCCCGGTTTTGGCGGACAAGCGTACATCCCTGCCAGCACACGCAAAATTGCCCGCCTGCGACAGATGTTGCAAGCCATCGGCTCGCCGGCTGAGATTTCGGTGGATGGTGGCATTAATCCAACAACCATCGCCACGGCTGCAGAAGCCGGCGCAACGACGCTGGTGGCCGGATCGGCTGTTTTTAATCAGCAGGCATCCATCGCCGAAAATATCCGTCGTCTGCGCAAAAAATTACTGCTGGTAGGAACAAAATCGGCATGATGAGCGGCGAATGAGCAGCTCAACGGGATTGCGCTCTTGCAACTCTACAACCCAAAACCTGAAACTTGAACTCCGAAGGACAAAAAACAAATGACTGAAAAATCTCTTGAACAATTATGTGTAGATACCATTCGCACGCTGGCAATTGATGGTGTGCAACAGGCCAACTCCGGGCATCCCGGCATGCCAATGGGAATGGCGGACGGTGCGTTTGTGCTGTGGACACAATTTTTGCGCCACAATCCTCACCATCCCACCTGGCCCAACCGTGACCGTTTTGTGCTGTCGGCAGGACACGGCTCGATGTTGCTGTACAGCTTGCTTCATCTTACCGGGTACAACCTGTCGCTAGATGAGCTAAAGCAGTTCCGACAGTGGGGGAGCAGAACTCCCGGTCATCCAGAATATGGGTTAACCCCCGGCGTGGAGACAACGACCGGCCCGCTGGGGCAGGGGTTTGCCAATGGGGTGGGCATGGCCATCGCTGAGGCGTTTTTAGCTGCAACTTTCAACCAAGAGGGCCATACGGTGGTGGATCATTACACCTATGGCATTGTGAGTGACGGCGATTTGATGGAAGGCGTCTCGCACGAGGCAGCCTCGCTGGCAGGACATCTGAAGCTGGGCAAACTTATCTATTTGTATGACGACAACCACATTTCCATTGATGGCAGCACCGACCTGGCATTCACTGAAGACCGGATGGAACGGTTTGATGCCTATGGGTGGCACACGCAACAGGTAGATGGGCACAATCGGGTAGCGATTGCCACCGCCATAAAAGCGGCGCAAGCCGTAACCGATAAACCCTCTATTATTGCTTGTCGCACCCATATTGGCTATGGCAGTCCGCACAAGCAAGATACATCTGGCGTACACGGTTCGCCGCTTGGCCCCGCAGAAGTGAAGTTGACCAAAGAAGCCTATGGCTGGGAATGGGATGAGCCGTTCACCATTCCCAATAACGCGCTGGCCTATTTTCGACAGGCCGTAGATCGGGGCGCAGCGCAGGAATCGGCGTGGCAGCAAACGCTACAATCCTACGCTCAAGTCTACCCCCATCAGGCGGCGCAACTGCAACAGGCACTTGCCGGAGAATATCCCGCTGGGTGGGCGGATGCGCTGCCTGTTTTCACCCCTGCCGATGGCCCCCTGGCAACGCGCGCCGCTTCGGGCAAAACGCTCAATGCCATCGCGCCACTGCTGCCCACCCTCATCGGTGGTTCGGCAGACCTGGCCCCCAGTAATAATACGTATCTAAAGGATTATCCAGACTTTAACCGCCAAAATTACGGTGGGCGCAACTTTCATTTTGGCGTACGCGAACACGGGATGAGTTCCATTTTGAATGGAATGGCGCTGCACGGCGGTGTTATTCCTTATGGTGGTACGTTTTTGGTTTTCTCCGATTACAGCCGTCCGGCGCTGCGGATTGCGGCATTGTCTCACGTTCCCAGCATTTTTGTTTTCACCCATGACAGCATCGGCTTGGGCGAAGACGGTCCCACACATCAGCCTGTGGAACACCTGGCTGCTCTGCGCGCCATTCCCAATTTCACCGTTATCCGTCCCGCCGACGCCAATGAAACGGCGCAAGCCTGGAAAGTGGCACTGGAACGCCGGGATGGGCCGGTGGCGTTGGTGCTCACGCGACAGAAACTCCCCGTATTCGACCGCTCATTTATGGGTGATGCCGCAGGGTTAAGCCGTGGGGCGTATATTTTGTTGGATACAAAGGGTACGCCAGATGTCATCCTCATTGCCACGGGGTCGGAGGTAGCGCTGGCAGTAGAGGCGCACGCAAAACTTGCGGAACGGGGAGTTTCGGCGCGCGTGGTGAGCATGCCCAGTTGGGAGCTATTTGAAGCACAGCCAAAGGATTACCGCGATCGGGTACTACCACCCGCCGTGACGGCGCGCGTGGCAATTGAAGCGGGGGTGACGTTGGGCTGGGAACGCTGGGTAGGTGATGAAGGCATTACCATCGGTTTGGACCGTTTTGGCGCATCTGCCCCGTACAAAACACTCTTTGAACACTTTGGTTTTACGGTGGAAAATATTGTTACCCAGGCGTTGGCACTGCGTTAAATGGCTGTCAATCGCTTTTCGTTTCGGGGTTTTGCAGGTTGTATTTTTCCAGCCGGTAGAGGAAGGTATGGCGAGATAATCCCAGTAGCCGCGCCGCCTGCGTTTTGTTGCCCCGCGCCATTGTTAATGCTTGTTGAATGAGGTCGCGTTCCACCGATTCCAGATCGATCCCTTCGAGGGGAAGTTTGAAACGGGCGGCGGTGCTGTCCGACGACCCGCTTTGCACAATGGAAGCGGGCAGGTGACTCAGATCGATGGGAGTGTTGCCAGCCAGTGCCAGCGCGTGAGACACTGCGCTGTGCAACTGGCGCACGTTGCCAGGCCAGTTGTATTCCTGCAAAAAAGCGCGCGCGGCTGGGGTGAAGGACGTTTGCGGCGCCAGGTGTTTTAGCAATAGCGGCAGATCATCCATCCGCTCGCGCAAAGGGGGGACGCGCAAGGTAATGGCTGAAACCAACTGCCACAAATCGGGGTGGAGCAGGCCGCTTGGGGTGGTGGTGCCCACTTCGGCAGAGGAAACAGCAATGAGTCGGGGTGCGGCCAAAGCGCCTCCGCGATGGATGAGTGCAGCAAGTTGACGACCTAGTTCGGCCTGAATGTCGGCGGGTACGCCCTCGATGTGGTCTACCAGCAGGCAGCCGCCCAGGGCGTGGGCCAACGCGCCGCCTTCGGTGAGTAATTTTTGCCACAGCGCTTCTGCCGAAAGTAGACTGCCATCAACGACCACTAGTGGTTGCCTGGCCTGCGGGCTGAGGCGGTAGAGCCAATGAGCGATGCTGGTGCTGCCCACGCCTGGTTCGCCCCACACCAGTACTGGCTCATCGGCCCCGGCAGCGCAGCCAACCTGTTCGCGTAGCCTGAGCCAGATTTCAGTAGCGCCCACCAGCTCATCTGGCGGCAGTGGTGTGGGTTCAGCAGCGGGGGGGAGCGCGTTCGCGCGGTCGGCGTGTTGCTCCAGTGCCCGTGCAATTTTAAAGCGAATTTCTTCCACGTCAAACGGCTTGCGCAGGTAGTCGATTGCTCCCAGACGCATTGCTTCTACGGCGGTGGACACGGTGGCGTGTGCGGTGAGCAGAATGACGGGTAAATCCGGGCGGCGCTTGTGGATTTGCCGCAGCACACCTAATCCGTCAACCCCCGGCATTTTCAAGTCTAGCACCACCAGGTCAAACGGGTTTTGTACCAGGGCAAACAGGCCACTGTCACCGTCTTCTGCTGTTTCCACGGCGTACCCTGCTTTTTGCAAGGCTTTTTTCAGCACCCAACGAATATTTCGATCATCATCAATCACTAAAATTGAGCGCGCCATTTTATGTATCGTTCCCTTCACGGCTGATGGATGCGATAAGGGGCAGCCACACACGGAAAACTGTGCCTCGGTTCAATTCGCTTTCCACTTCCACTCTCCCTTTATGGTCGGTGACAATGCGCTGCACAATGGCCAGTCCCAGGCCGGTGCCGCTATCTTTTGAGGAGAAGAAAGGATCAAAAATATGGGGCAGATCAATTGGAGGGATGCCGTGCCCCGCGTCGATCACTTCCAGGCAGGCGTAATGATCTATTTGTGCCAGCGACAGGGTGAGCCGACCGCCGGCAGGCATTGCTTGAATGGCGTTCAGGGTCAGGTTCAGCACGCACTGATGCAGGCGGTCGCGTTCGCCCCGCACCGTTGATGGTTCATCGGGCAGGGCAAGGGTGACCATCACGCCTGACCGGGCGGCATATGATTGGGTGAGATTTGCTACATCGTGTAGCAATTTATTCAACTCAACTGGGCCAATTTCCACGTGCGTGGGCCGGGCAAAATCGAGCAGAGATTCGATGAGGCGGTTGATGCGGTCGGCTTCATCTTGAATGACGGTGAGGTACTCGCGGGCGTCGGGGTCGGTGGTTTCTTCGGCCAACATTTGGGCGCTGGCGCGGATGCTGCCCAGCGGATTGCGAATTTCATGCGCCAGTCCTCCCGCCAGCGTGCCCAGCGATGAGAGTCGTTCTGCGCGGCGTACCTGGGCGGCCAATTCTCGCTGCTGCCGTCGTTGGCGTCTACCGGTGTCCACCAGCCAGCCGGTGAGACCGCTCACAACAATGTACAGCAGCACTTCCAGCAAATCTTCTACTACATCCGGTTGGCGAGAAAAAGGCACAATAAACACGTAGGGAATATATGCTGCACCCGACAACAACGCCACTATTAGCCCCCCACGCAGACCGAAGCGCAGGGCGGCGTACAGAATGGGTAAATAATACAGACTGCGGTAAACCGTGTGAATGGTTTGCAGGGTGTGGTTGGTGGAATAGTGTAAGTGGGTAGTGATAATCAAACCGGCAGCAATCAACCACACATCCCGGTTGTTCAATAGCGCTTTGGCGGACTTTTTCTGTTCAATAGACGGGGCAATACGCGGCATAGCGGGATTATACATCGAACTATTCCACTTTCTCAAACACAAAGGTCCATAAATAGTCTACCAGCAGCCAGGTTTCTTCTGGCGTGAAAAGTGTGCCGAAACCGGGCATACCGGTTCCCATACCGCCGCGCCGAATTTTGCCGTAGTAAATGTTTCCTGTGCCGCCCAGATGCGTTTGCGGGTTGGCAAAAGCGATGGGGCCGTCGCTGGTTATCCCCTGCGCGCGAATTGCTGCCGCGCCAGGACCATCGCCGTTGCCGGTGAGGCCGTGGCAGGCGGCACAGTTTTTGCGATACAGGTCAGCAGCGGTGGCCAGGCGGGTGGGGGTGGTGTCGGACAGCCACAGCGCAGCCACGGCGTCCCAGGCATCGGGCGCGGAAACCCCCCGGTTGATGAGTGTGGCGGCAGCCTCGGCGGGGCTGTGCGACCGCCGCCAATCCGCAGTGCGCATATCAGCAGGAACCTGACTATCCACTTTTGCCAGAATGGTTATCCCCCGTGCCACCGATGGTTTTTGGCCGGGGGCGATGGGGGCGATGTGGGGCGCGTCAATATCAATGCCCTGCTCAATCAGCGCGTTGACAACGGGGTCTGCCCCGCCATTGATGGGAGGAACATTGGGATGCACCGGGTCAACTACTTCAATTACGCTACGCATACGCCAATGGTTAGGGCTGCACCACGTGTTACAGTACAGGGTGTAGCGTCCCGACTGGCTGAAGGTTACTTCAACTTCTTTCACCTGGCCGGGGTCAATTTGCCCAAAATCAAGTCCCAAGCCGGGGCCAATTGCCAGTCCGTGGGTTACATCGGGGGCAGAGAAGCGCAGGCGCACCGTTTCACCGGCATTTACGCGGATGGTGTCGGGCTGGAAGCCGCCGTTTTCCGGGGCAGCGGCCACAATGTCGATCGTGCGGATGGTTGCCAGTCGGGGGCGCAAAAGAAACTGATACCCCAGCGCCGCCAGCGGCAGTCCAATTAGAATCGCAACTAGAGCAATCCAGGCCAGGCGTTCGGCGCGGTCGAATGATGGTTTCATCCCAGATACAACCTCAAGAAGACTAATGTTGCAGTTGATAGAAAGCCGGTGATGGGCAGCGTTCCGCGCCAGGCAAGTGCTGGAGAGGGTGCGTGCTGGCGCACAATGCGGTAGGCGATAATGGTAGAATACACCAACCCCGCTAAAAGTAGGGCAGTTTGCAGGCCAGACACCACGCCCGGCAAAAAGGGCGTCCATGGGAAGGCGCGGGTGCCGAATAAATTCCAGCCCCAACCAAAGGGGTCGCTCAACACAGAAATGGCATACGAGCCGTTGACGAACACAAAGCTGAAGCTGAAAGCAATCCAGCCAATCAGCCCCAGCGGTACCAGACTGTAGGCGTAATCGACAAACAGTTGTCGAACGCCAACCTGTACGCGGGCGAGCTTCCGCGCCAGGGCGGTGGCCAACCAGAAGAGGCCGGGCAACGCCAGCAAGTTTATTACCAAAAAGGCAGCCGCGTAGGCCAGCCAGTGGGGTAGGGTGTCCATGTTGGCCCAGTTTTTCAGCCAGCCCCACGGCCCCAGCAACACGCCGCTGTACAGCATCGCGCAGGCCAGCATAATCAGCGCTTTGTAGGCTTCATCCATCCGGCGTCCTTTGGTAACCAACAAATCTGTGCCGAAGGGGCGCAGGTTCAGTGCAATGTTATCTTTGGGGCAGGTGGTGAGGCAGGCGGTACACAGCCCGCAATAGGCATTGCGTTCAAGGTTGCCGGGGAACACCAGCCACGGGCAGCCGTAACCGCGCTCGTTGCCGGTAACGCAATCTTTGGTGGTGTGGTCTTTGCACACCTGTGTATCTTTTACCCGCAGCTCAAGGGTAGACGTGAGGGAGTACAGTCCAATGAAGCCGCCCACCGGACAAACGTAACGGCAGAAAATGCGATTTTCATATAGAATACTGAGTGCCACCGCCAGTAGTATCATCCCCAGCAGCACCCACGCGCTCACGCCGGGACGGGTGAGAATGATGGTACTGAAGAGCGCTATTGCCAGGAAACCGAAGTTTTGCAGCCAGATGTTGCGCAGCTTGCGCGGCCAGCGCCAACGCAAGGTGTGAGGTCGCCCAGGCAGGCGACGGATGATGGCGTGTCGCTGGAGCCACTCGCCGGGAGCGGGAATGGGGCACACGGTACACCACAGGCGGGCAAAAAAAGGAACCAATACAATCATCAGCAACGCCCACCACACAATCCACACAAAAATAATGCCAAAGTTGTGACTGCCGGCAGGCGTACCGAAAAAGCCGGTGAGAATCGCCAACACAAAAAAGAAGAGGGCGATTAGCATCAGGGTGGGCTGAAACCCGTGCCATTGTAGCAAGGTTTTCAACCAGCCAATGCGGGTTAAATCATAACGATTGCGCATTTATGGAACCCAGTTTGAACGGACAATCAATACGGTCTCCGGGTTAGCCGGGTCATTCGTTTTTACGTGCACATCAAATTGATGTTGGCCTTCCATCCCCTCGTGCATACTATAGTTCATCGTGAGGGTGGTTTCCTGACCGGGTTTGAGTGTCATCGAACCGACGACAGCGCGGGGCGGTCAACACCCCTCCACAACCTGAACCTGCGGTTCACCGAGGATATTCAGGGTGTGGTCTCCCACGTTTTTCAAATGGAAGACGGTGCGCACGGGCACCCTAAGTTTTCTGTCCCCCTCGTCAATTTCCGGACGGTCAACCTTCAGGCTGGGGGCGCCGGTAACTTCCGGCGGCTCAGCGGGTGTTTGGTTGGATGATTGCCAGACGAGGGCCAACCCGCCTACAATCACCAGCAGCGTCCCGGCGAGGGCAATCCACAGCCAGGGGAGCTGGCGCGTGGTGGGTTTTGCTTTTTTGCGGTGAATTTTTTTGCTCATACAATCTCCTTTTTGCGTACAAAGAATCAAGAAAGACGATACGCTTCGGTGGGCGAAAAGCGCCACAGGTAAACCAGCGTACCCGCCAACGCAATTGCCATTAGCCCCAGGGTGCGGGCGAAAAATAGATTTGGCCCCACCACCAGTTCGCCAATCATAAACGGGTGCAACGGGCCACAACTCACCGAACATCGGAAGCGAAACTTGCCTGTCTGATCGGCGATGAATTCAATTTGACGTGGCGTCCCCGGCTCAATGCGCGTGTTAATGCCATATCCGTCCAGAAAAAATCCGTGTACGACATCGGCGGATTGCAGGGTTAAAATCACCCGGTCGCCTCGATTTACCCGCAGGGTGGGTGGCGTGTAGGCAAATTGTTTTGCGGTGAGGGTAATGTGACGGGTTTGCGGTTCGGCGTTGACGGGGATCGGAGTCAGCATTATTGCCAGCGCCAGGATGATGAATGGCAACAGGGTGAAGAGACGGGTACGGTTCATTGGCTGTTGGTGGGTACGTTGGCTTGTGGTACAGAATCACTATTGAACAGCGGTGTGGTGTCGGTTTTGCCGCAACTGGCGGCGGCCGCTTCACTGCAAGTTGCCTGACCGACCGGCGGGGTATCGGTAGAGGGGCCAAATGGACTATAGGTGGTGTCGATATAATCACGGATGGTTGTTGCGTCTTTCCCTTCCCGCATCAGGCGCATTACATCTTGGGTAATGTCCACGCAAATGCTGCATCCAAAGGCGTGGTTATCGAATTCAACTGTGCCGTCAGTACGAAATTCTTTTACGTAGCAATCGAGGTTGCTGGTGTGCCCCATGCCGCCACAACCGCAGTAGCAGGGATACTGGCGCAATACATTGGGGTTGGCGGCGGCAAAAAGATAAGCTTCTTGCACTTGTCGGGAAGCGTCGCGAGCAAAGTCGGGTAGCATTGATTTGGGGGCAAAGGTGATGGGATCATTTTGGCTGCCGGTCCCGGCGCAAGCGCTGAGACTGGCGGTGGCAAGTGCAAAAATTAGGACGATAAAAAAAATTGAACGAAAGCGCATGGCGTTTCTCCGAGGTAAGGTTGAGGCATAACGATGGGCGCTGGTTGCCCACCCGATTGTAAACTGCTCACACTATACAAAATGGCCGGTAGAAAATCAACTTGGTTACTGATTTGTGGGATTTAGCACAAATTGGGATTAATTTTTGTGGGATTTGCTACAAGAATGTGGCAAATCCCACGGAAGGATCGTACAAACCGGGCAATGGTTATTTACAAAAAAACTTTTCCCGCACTAATTCGGCGTTTTCTCCGGGCCTTTGTCGCGCCAGGCATTGATAAAGGCACTGATGCGGGCTTCATCATAATTATCGAGTAGCTCAATTCGCTGCCATGCTGTCACGGCAATGGCGGCATCGCGGTTGGTACGGGGCACCGCAACCACCTTCCATGTGTTGTACCGTTGCACCAGTTTCTTCAGGTTGTTTTGTACCGTTTCGCAGTCATCTAACTGGTTGCAGTCGTAAGATACCACCACATAACCGTGTTCCAAATTGTGGACAATGTTTTCATCGGGGATGGGGGTATCGTAAAAACCGGCCCTGGCCGGGGTGTTGGAATGGCTACCCGAGGTGGGCGGGTCGGAGTTGTAAGGGGGGTGCGAGCTGCCGTCATCAATGTGTTCTTGTCCTTGATAGGCAACGTGTTCACCGATGTTCTTTTGTGCCTGCCCCTGTTGAAATGCCCAAACGATGAACCCCGCTATTGCCAGCACACCTACAATTGCGCCAACGGTACGGATAAGCCACTGCCGTTTGGCTTTGTGTTCACGTTCTTCCTGCCGAATGCGTGTTTTTGCTCGTCTTGCCATAGTTTGCTTCCGTTCTCCTTTTTCTGATCAATGTTCAATTGTCTGCTTCATTTGTTGATACTGCTCGTCGGTGAGTTCGCCGCGCGCGTAGCGAAGATCCAGGATTTCCCGCGCTGTTTGGGGGGCATCGCTATTTTTTTTCATTTGCCCGGTGGTGGGAAATAGTAGCCCTACCAGCCACACGGCCAGGACAATCAACCCACCCCAAAAGAGCAGCATAAATATCAACCCGAAAAATCCCATTCCAAAGCCCATCACTGTTGCACCTCCCGAAAATCATTAATTGCAAACAAACATTAGGGATTAGAGATTGTTGCAATTCCCAATGTTTGTTTGCAAGCCTTTGCTAATTCACGCTACGATAGGTCTTGCACCATTTTTTGATATTGCTCACGGGTCAGCTCGCCTTTAGCGTAGCGAATATCCAAGATTTCGCGGGCCGAAAGGGGGTGCGGGTCGACGGCGTTACCAGTGAAGAGCGTCTTCGCACTGCCAGAGCGGGTGAATTGTTTGACTGCCCATATGACCAGCAGCACAAGCCCCGCCAGAATAATAATGTTGAGAAACAAGCCGATGAAGCCGCCGGCTGCCCCATATCCACATCCCTCAAAACCATTTATCATACCACCCATCATCATACCTCCACATGCAGTTGTTGATTATAGTATAACCGGCCCATTTAAAGGCACGATGAAGGTTTTATGAAGATTTTGTAAAGGTTTTTAAGGACGTCTGAGGGAATTCGTGTGCGTTTGCAGGCAGAAAGCTATCGGGCATTATTCGCCCAGTTGAATAACGCCACCTTCAGCCAGTTGGACTATTTGTTGACGGGTGTACCCCAGTAGATTCTCTAGCACGGCGCGCGTATCTTGCCCCAGGTTGGGCGCGGGATTTGCCGGGAGCTCCGGCGCGGCGGAAAGATGGATGGGGGTGCGGGCAAACCGGTAGTCGCCCACATCGGGGTCGGGCACAGTTAGCAGCATTTGGCGAGCGGCAACCTGTGGGTCGCTGAAAACATCTTCGGCGGTGTAAACGGGGCCGGTGGGGACGCCAATTTCGTTGAGGCGGTCCACAGCTTCTTCGCGGGTGAGCGTGGCTAACCAGCCTTCGATAATCGGTTGCAAAAACTGACTGTTGGCGGCACGAGCGGTACCGCTATCACTGCGCGGGTCATCTATTAAATCTTCGCGTTTCATTGCTTGACACAGCCGCCGCCAGATCAGGTCGTCGGGCACATTCAGGGCGATGTAGCCGTCTTTAGTTTTGAACGCCCCGCGTGGGTACAAGTTTTTCAACAGCCCGCGACGGGGAGACTGCCCGGCAGTAGAAAAAAGCGTCACCATCCGTTCATTGAGCGCCAGCATATTATCGAACATCGCTGAATCAACAAACTGTCCTTGACCCGTGCGTTCACGCATAAACAGCGCCAGCATTACCCCATAGGCTGTAACCATCCCGGAATACACATCTGCCATACCGTAAATTGTCCACGAGGGTGGTTTATCGGCAAAGCCAACCTGGTGCATAATGCCACTCATCGCTTCGGCTACAATGTCAAAAGCCGGACGATTGCTGTATGGTCCCTGATAACCGGGCAATCTACCAAAGCCAGAGATGGCAGCGTAAACCAATTGTGGGTTGATGTTTTTCAGCGTTTCATACCCCAGGCCCATTTTATCCATCGAACCAGGGCGCAGGTTCTCTACCACCACATCGGCTTTGGCAACGAGGTGCTTGTAAATTTCTTGCCCTTGTGGATCGCGCAGGTTCAGCGATACGCTTTTTTTATTGCGGTTGTACGATAAAAATCCGCCTGCTTTCTTTTTCTCGCCTTTTTCCACAAATGGCGGAATCGCGCGGCGGGGGTCGCCTTTGCCGGGGCGCTCGATTTTTATTACTTCTGCGCCCGCGTCTGCCAGTAGCATGGTGCAGTAGGGGGCGCTCATATATTGTTCCATACCAATGACTCGGATACCGGAAAGTGGTCTTTGCATAATTGTTCCTTGTTTCATGTTCACCTTTCGTCGCTCGTCATTCAAAAAGAGACTATCAAGCCAACCATTCGACAATGGTTGACACGCCCATACCCACACCCACGCACAGGGTTGCCAGCCCGTAATACGGCTTTGATGCTTGCGGGGCGCGGCGTTTCATTTCGTGCAACAGCGTTGTCAAAATTCGTGCCCCCGATGCGCCAGTGGGATGCCCCAGCGCTACCGCGCCACCGTTGACGTTGACATTATCGTAATGTAGTCCCAGCCGCCGCATTACGCCAATAGTTTGCGCGGCAAAGGCTTCGTTCAATTCAATCAAGCCCAGGTCATTTACGGTTAACCCAAGCCGCTTCAGCAGTTTTTGGGTGGCGGGCACGGGGCCGTAGCCCATCACACCGGGGTCTACGCCCGCTGCCGCCGAGCCAAGCCAGCGAGCCATCGGTTTTAACCCCAATTCATCTGCTTTTTTGCGGCTCATCAGCAACACTGCCGCCGCGCCGTCATTAATGCCACTGGAATTTCCCGCCGTTACAGTTCCCCCTTTGCGGAAGGCGGGAGGCAGTTTGGCGAGTTTTTCCATGCTGGTTGCCAGTTTGTATTCACCATTTTCGATGGTATAGCGGGGGTGTTCGTCGGTGTCTACAATTTTGGGGTTGCCTTTGCGCTGGGGCACGGTAATGGGTACGATTTCATCCTTGAAGCGCCCGGCGTTAATGGCCTCCACTGCCCGGCGGTGGCTTTCCAGCGCCAGCACGTCTTGTTCTTCCCGGCTGATGTTCATCTCTGTAGCAATATTTTCCGCCGTTACCCCCAAACTGACAATGGGATACATAGCATCCATTTTGGGGTTGTTGTACCGCCAGCCGACGGTGGTGTCCCACATTTTGGGTACTTTGAAGGTCGGGGTGCGGTCTGGTTTGGGCATACTCCAGGGGGCGCGGCTCATCGATTCGACGCCGCTGCCGATATAGACATCACCTTCTCCGGCGAGGATGGATTTTGCCGCCAGATTCACCGCCTCTAGCCCGGATGAGCAGTTGCGATTGACGGTAATGCCCGGCACTTCCACCGGAAACCCGGCCAGCAGCACCGCCATCCGAGCCACGTCGCGGTTATCTTCGCCGGCTTGATTGCCGCACCCGGCGTACACGTCGTCAAGCAGAGCGGGGTCAACGCCGGTGCGTTCCATCAGTGCCTTGTAGGTGTACGAAAGCAAGTCGTCTGGCCGGACGGGGGATAGCCCGCCGCCGTATTTGCCAACCGGCGAGCGCACCGCATCAATAATGACTACTTCTTTCATGAAATTATTGCCTCCTGTGAAAATAAATGTGTTCTGTCACTGCGAGCGACAGCGAAGCAGTCTCCACGCCTCAAAATAGTGGTCAGTCATCAGCTTTCAGCGGTC
>CAYPUV010000100.1:0-13555 GCA_964413895.1 uncultured Anaerolineaceae bacterium | reverse complement strand
ATATGAGTGTTTACGAAAATTTGGAGATGGGAGCGTTCACGTCGCGGGCCAAAGCGCATTTCAATGAAAACCTGGAAAAAGTGTACGAAATGTTTCCTCGCCTTAAAGAACGAGCGCTGCAAAAGACGGGCACGTTATCTGGCGGAGAGCAGCAAATGGTTGCTGTTGCTCGCGGAGTGATGGCTCAACCAGAGATTTTAATGATTGATGAATTGTCGTTGGGACTGGCGCCGTTCCTGGTACTAGAACTGTTTGAAATTTTGCATCGCCTGAAGAACGCAGGGCTTACCATGCTGTTGGTAGAGCAGAGCGTTCAAATGGCGTTGGCCGTAAGCGATTACGCTTACGTGCTGGCAGATGGCAAAGTAGAGTTAGAAGGCCCGTCCCATGAAGTGGCCGCGAATAAACAGGTTCGACAGGCCTACCTGGGCATTTAACCTTCAACTGCATTGTTGCTTCGATTAACAGCGCTTGGTAGAATAAACCTTGCACATTGACGCGGTTTATCAAGCGCTGTTCTTTTTGTACGGGAAAAGGAACCAAAATTCTTTGTAACCTTTTTTATCAACATGCATCTAAGTAAAATGGAGAATGACACGACCTCTCAATAATCAAAGGGCGTCTCCTTAAATTTTAACAGAGTTTACCCCAATCTATTGAGAAAATACTGTCATCTACTGATAACAATTTGTTAAGGAGGAAATGTTAATGGCACTGTTAAGAGAAGAAGATCGACAACACCTGAAAAAAGAGTTTGAAGCATTGCAAAACCCGGTAAAATTGGTTGTATTTACCCAAGATTTTGAATGCCAGTACTGCAAAGAAACACGCATGATTTCTGAGGAATTGGCCGAACTGTCAGACAAAATCTCACTTGAAGTTTTTGACTACGTAAAAGACAAAGAAATTGCCGAGAATTACGACATTGATAAAATTCCGGCCACAGTTGTTATGAAAGGCGGCGCTAACCCGCAAGACTACCACATTCGGTATTTTGGAATTCCGTCAGGGTACGAATTCAGCTCTCTCATTGAGGACATTATGATGATTTCCAGTGGGGAATCAGGCTTATCGTCGCAAACAAAAGCACAACTTGCCGACTTGTCGCAAGCGCTACACCTTAAGGTATTTGTCACCCCTACTTGACCTTACTGTCCCCGGGCGGTCCGCCTGGCTCACCAAATGGCATTTGAGAGTGGAAAAGTTCGCGGTGATATGATTGAAGCAATTGAATTTCCACATTTATCTAACAAATATCAGGTTCAAGGCGTTCCTCGAACCGTGATTAATGAAATTGGATTCTTGGAAGGAGCTGCTCCTGAACAAATGCTGATGGCAAAGATTCAGGAAGTATTGGCTGGCTAGTGGAGGATTAAATGGCAGCACAAATACAAAACAAAAAACAACCCCGTGTCATTGTATTCAGCACACCGACCTGCCGTTTTTGTAACGCCGCTAAAAAATATTTTCGGGAACATGGCATCCGTTTTAGAGATGTAGATGTTTCCCGTGACCCGGCTGCCGCTAGAGATATGCAGCGTCGGAGTGGACAAATGGGGGTTCCGGTGATTGACATTGGGGGCCGTATTATTGTCGGCTTTGACCGTCCAAAAATTGACCGGCTACTTGGCTTATAACGCAAAAATGTGTATAATTTGCGGCAGGTGTCTAGCACTCTATTGTAATGAGTGCTAAATCTGATACCTCAATCAAATTATTCAATTGCAAAGTTCATAAAAGTCACTCAATAAAGTAATGGAGGTATATTATGACTAAAATTGAACCCCTGGGTACCCGAATTCTGGTAAAAGTTTTGGAACAGGAAGCTCAAACTAGCAGTGGTATTCTGTTGCCCGAATCTGCAAAAGAAAAACCACAGGAAGGCATCATTGAAGCTGTTGGCAACGAAGAAGATATGGTGACCGACCTGAAGGTGGGCGACAAAGTTCTTTTTGCCAAATATAGTGGCACCGAAATTAAACAGGGCGATGACACTTACCTGATTTTGAGTGAAGATGACGTCCTGGCTCGCCTGAGCTAAGAATGGCAGCAACCAGCTACAGGTAGTAAAATTATTGAATAATAGGGGCGGACAATTGTCCGCCCCTATTTGTTATTTGGGCTTATTTGTCGCCATCCATTTTTGTAACCAAATAGATAAAATATGCATCTAAATTGATGATGACTGTTTATGTGCACCTCCTCATTCTGTATTGTGCATCGGCAATTAATTTGCGTAAAGTAGCTACGAATTTTTTAACATACGAGGTGAATCAATGAAAATTGCATTTCCTACCAGTGACGGTGTAACCATTGAAGCTCATTTTGGACGGGCGGCACAATATCTGGTTGTTACCGTTGACGAAAACAAACAAGAAACATCCCGTGAATTGCGCGACAAAACGTCCCACGGCGCGCATACCCACGACCACCACAACGGACACCATCACTCGCACAGGGGGATGGTGGAACCCATTGTAGACTGTGACGTGTTGATTTGTAGAGGTATGGGAACCCCTGCGTATCAAGCTATCCAAAGTGCTGGGGTGGAAGTTGTCCCGTCCAGAGAACGAAAGATTGATACTGTGCTCATCGCTTATCTCAACAACACGTTGGTAGCATACCCCCGGCTAATACATAAACCCGATCATCATTAGGAGTACCCCCGTGAACAGACAACCACACGCCCAAACAAAATCTTGCCCCCCACGGCGATGGTTTTACGTGAATCTGGGATTGGCCGGAACCTTGATTATCGCTGCAATTGGTGGATTGCTGTGGGCCAACGCCCAAACATCAGCCCGGCGAACCGACAGCCTTGCCGCGCGAGATGCGCAGGCGCAGGGACAACCCGCCCCAGATTTCACCCTACAAGCGCTTAATGGCAGACCCGTCAGCCTCAGCAATTACCGGGGGCAGGTGGTACTGGTGAACTTTTGGGCATCGTGGTGCCCACCCTGTGTCTCTGAACTCCCTACCCTCAACGCTTTTTACCAGGCGCATCAGGCAGAGGGGTTCGTGCTGCTGGCGGTGAACGCGCAAGAGCAACTGGATGATGTGCAGATGTTTGTTGACCGCAATGGCTTCAAATTCCCGGTATTGCTGGACAAAAGAGCAGCGGTTATGAATCTGTACGGCGTGCGCGCCTTGCCGGTGAGCTTCATCCTTGACCGGAGGGGGAACATACAGTTCGTTCAGCGCGGTGAAATTGACACGGAGACGCTGCAAAAAGTAGTGGAGCCACTGCTGTGATGTGTGATGGCTCCACAGTCAAAATACCTCAAAGGTTCCGAAAACCTTTGAGGTATTTTTGTTGCAGCTAGTGTGGGTTACTGAGGGCGTTGCCCACCTTGCCCGCCGCCCGGGGGACGCTCGCCGCCGTGCTGATAATTGATGACAATTTGCGTGCCATCAGCCGACCAAGTGGGCGATTTCGGCTCATACATTTCGCCGAGCACCTGCCACTCGGTACCGGTGGTCAGATCGTAAATCCACAGCGCGCCGATTTCGCCGCTGCTCCAGCGGGTAAAGGCGATTTTTGTGCCATCCGGCGATGGCGCGGGGTCGTTGCCGTCGCCGTGCCGGTGACTGTGACCGGTGCGGCGGAGATTTTCGGGGTGATGGCGGAAACTTGCCAGCGTGTGCCAGATTTTTCCGCCGTTACTACGATGGTCGTTCCGCCCGGCGATAGCGTCACCGTGGCGTGATACTGTCCGGCAGACAGGGTCTCATCGGTGATGGAAAACGCATCAAATGCCGGAAGTTTCGGCTGGGTGACGCCATCTGCCTAATAAAACTTGGCAATCCGCTCCGGCGAAAGATAGCTTGCCTTTATGCCGGAAAAGAATCCGCGCACCACTGTGCGGGCGCTGATGATGTCGGTGTCGCTTTGCAGGGCGAAGGCAACGGTCGAGGGCAATAGCCAGCCCGCAACGCCCAGCAGTAACAAGGTGAAGATTGCTCGCGTAACTAGTTTTTTCATAGACGTTGTCCTTTCTGTATTCCAAGTCAATCCAAGTGTATGCGGCAAAACTAAAAAAAACCCAAGAAAAAGCTGAGAGTTTGCTGAGAATGGGGTGATTTTCAGCAAACTCTCAGCTTTTGTTTATAATATGAGGGTAACAAACGAAATGAGGTTGAGTGATGGCCACAATTTTGGTGGTAGATGATGACCCAAAACTTTTGAAAATGGTGTATCGCACGTTGTTATATGAAGGGTTCTCGGTGGGAACTGCCGAAAATGGCATAGCAGCACTGCGTATTTTGGAGAAAAAGCCGGTTGACCTGCTGGTGCTTGATTGGATGATGCCGGAAATGGACGGTATCGAACTGACAAAAGCACTACGGGCAATGGGCGACGATACCCCCATTTTGATGCTCACCGCGCGGGATGCGGTGGAAGACCGCGTGGCGGGGTTGGATGCGGGCGCAGACGATTATTTGATGAAGCCGTTTGCCCCCAGCGAATTGCTGGCGCGCGTGCGGGCATTGCTGCGGCGCTTCAAAAAAACCGCCGCCACCGCGCAAAAACTGTCTTATGCCGACATCACCCTCGACCCCGTTACCCGCGAAGTGTATCGCGGCGCACGGCG
Organism: uncultured Anaerolineaceae bacterium; assembly: GCA_964413895.1. Lineage (GTDB taxonomy): Bacteria > Chloroflexota > Anaerolineae > 4572-78 > 4572-78 > JANTHQ01. Next base: position 8,963 of record CAYPUV010000100.1, on the reverse strand, counting down.
CATCGAGTTGACCCCCAAAGAATTCGATTTGTTGCAATATTTTTTGATAAACGCCCGGCAGGTACTTACCCGCGACCGCATTTTGGAAGAGATTTGGGGGTATGATTTCGGCGGGGCGGATAATGTGCTGGAAGTTTATGTGGGCTATCTGCGGAAAAAATTAGAGGCAAATGACGAATCCCGCCTGATTCGCACTGTGCGCGGGGTGGGGTATGCCTTGCGGGAGGAGTGATGTCCGTTCGATTGCGGTTGACGGTAATTTACAGTGGCATTCTGGCGCTGACGCTGGTGCTGTTCGGCGCGGGATTGTATGGGTTGCAAGCGCGAACAACGCTGCAAGAGTATGAGAATCGGTTGAGCGGGGCGGCAAAATTTCTATCGGAATCGCGCCTGCTGCCGCCGGATTTTGAACGGTTTGCCGCCCAGCGAATCCCCCGCCAACGATTCCCGGGTCAACCTTATTGGATTGTGCGCAATGTGGATGGAACCACCATCCAGACTGATCCCAATCTTGAGGGAACAACCTTGCCGTTGAACGATGACACGCGACAAAAATTACTTTCCGGTGAGCGCGACGCGCTGGATATAGTGACCATTGATAACGAGCGCTTTTTGATTCACAGCCAGATGGTGCATTTGCCCAACGGCAAGCAAGTTATTGCCCAAATTGCTGTATCGTTGGCAGAACGCGATCGCTACTTGTGGCGATTGGGACGAATGCTGACGGTGGGTAGTGGGTTGGTGGTGCTGGTAGCATTTGGCATCGGTTGGGTGTTGGCGGGGGTGGCGCTGCGCCCCATCGACCGCGTCACCCACACCGCGCAGGCTATCGGTGCAGAGCAGGATTTCAACAAGCGGGTAGATTATGTGGGTCCCGCTGATGAAGTTGGGCGGTTGGCGACCACGTTCAATGATATGCTGGCACGGTTGCAATCGGCGTACCAACAGATTGAGGACTCACTGCACGCCCAAAAGCAATTTGTGGCAGATGCATCGCACGAATTGCGCACGCCGCTAACCACCATTCGGGGTAATTTGGAACTGTTGCAGCGTAATACTGAGCTTGCCGCCGATGAGCAAGCGGACATTCTGGCGGATGTGGCGACTGAAACTGACCGCTTGATTCGATTGGTACACAATCTGCTGGTGTTGGCCCGCGCCGATGCCAAACAAATGTTACCAATGGAAACGGTGCTGCTTGAGCCGGTGGTGGAGGAGGTGAAGCGCCAGACTCAGGCACTTTCGCCAGCGCAGACCATCTTGTTGGCACAATTTGACCCTGAGTTAGCGTTGCAGGCGAACCGAGACGCGCTGAAGCAGGTGTTGCTGGCATTGCTGGATAATGTTGTGCAGCACACGCCTTCAGAAACTACCGTTGCCATTGCTGCAAAATCAGATGGCGACCAAATTATCATCGATGTGATGGACGATGGACCTGGCATAGACACCGAGCAACTGGCGCACGTTTTTGAGCGTTTTTACCGGTGCGACCCGGCCCGCAGTGGTGTCGGCGTTGGCCTGGGATTGGCTATTGTTAAAGAATTAGTTGAAGCACAGGGGGGTAGTATTACGGCAGAAAGTTCACTGGGGCAAGGGACAAGTTTCCGTATCTTGTTCCCCAGAATGCCAATCGAGGAAGGGGGAAAAGTAGCGCGTGGAGTTTCTCTCCCCCAAACTCGGAATCACAGATTTCTGTTTTGACAATTGGCTGTTTCAGATTATGATCTTATTAGAGAAGGTTGAAAAACCGCACAATGTGCAGCAGTATTGTTGGTAAATCAAATTATTTCCGGTTCATTGTGGAGCCGGAACAAACCTGACAGGAGGTGCAGAGTGTATAAAAAAATCTTGTTGGCTACAGATGGTTCAAGCAGTGCCCACAAAGCGTTGGAACACGCGGCTCAAGTAGCTTCAGCATGTGGGGCGAAGATATTTGTTGTGTATGCCTATCCCCCTGTTCCTGATTTTGTTGGTAGTGACTGGCAGAAAAAAATTATTGCTGACAGTACGGCTAAGGGTGAAGAGGTTGTAGATGAAGCTGTCTCTTATCTGAATGATATGGGGGTAGAATCAGAGCCTGAATTGGTGGAAGGCCCACCTGCCCGGGCTATTATTCGGGTTGCCAATGCGCAGGACTGTGATTTGATTGTGATGGGGAATAGAGGATACAGTGTATTCACTGAAATTATGTTGGGCAGCGTCAGTATGCGCGTGCTGACCCATTGCAAAATTCCAGTGTTGATTGTTAAAGAGGAGAGAGACTAATTAAAAATACGCCTACGATTGCACGAGGGACTGCTGATTTTTTGCTTTACGCAAACGAGGCTCCAGTTCTCGCCGAACGGCATTAAAGCGCTGGCCGAGATAGGGATACAGATACCACACTGTCCCCAGTCCAAATAGCAAGCCGGTGACAGTGCGCAACCACCAATCCAGTGAGCCGATAGTGGTTCCGTTGTAATATTCTGGTGGCATGATGCCGCCTGTTAACCATACCGCCCACAGGTTGCCCCGGCGCAGCACAAACCCCAACCGTTCATCGGCCATATGGCTCAGAGCGTCAAAAAACATGGGGAAGGTGAACAGGGCCAGCAGTCCCGGCGTAATGCGCGGTTGCCACAAGTAGCTACTCCACAGTAAGCCGCCGCCCAACAGTCCCAGAAAAATCGCCACCATACGGTGGTTCAGTGCCATTTTAAAGCCGATGCCGGCATTGCCCACAAAGGCACGCAAGTTAAACGGGTTGCCACCCCAATTTAGAATCTGTTCCAGGGAATAGCTTTTCACGCCCCCGTCCGGGCTGAATAGAAAATAGCTCCGCTGGGGAAGTTGGTGGTCGTGTGGCGCATACTGGCGATACACCCACTGCGCGGCATCGGTGTACCCCAGCGACATCAGCAGCGGCGCGAGGATCGCCCCCGCCAGAATCAACGCAAACAATCCATTGGCGACAAATTCCCAGTGACGTGCCAGCCAGAGGGTTTGTTTTTGCAGAAAAAGGATGAGAGTTCGGAAAAATGGAGGCATATAGTTAAATCAACGGGCTCATACCCAGCAGATGTTCAATCTCAATACCATCATCTAGATCGTTCCAGTAGATGGCATACCCACCCGGCTCAAGCGACCAGTTCTCTTGCTGCTCTTCGGTGGCATTTGCCAACCATTTCAACCAGTCAATTTTGTCAACCGGCAGGCTGATGGTGCGCTTGTCGCTGAGCAGGATGGATAGAACGTTTTCATGAAAACGCACACCATTTACTGAAACTATCTCCGGTTTATTTTTGATTGAAATAGGCATTCCAAATCTCCAATAGTTAAATTTGATGTTTTTCTGTCAATTTTACGAGTTTATTGAGCGTGGGTTGATTGTATCCTCGATTGTACGCCACCGTTATTGGCTTGAGCCAAATTTTTGCAACATTCGCCCCACGGATAATATGCACGTATTGATGAGGTCATTATACCACAAGCCATCCCATTCTCCCACAGAAAAAGCACCCCGACACACCGAGCCAATCGGTGTGCCGGGGAATGTGCGGGGACGCTATTTATCCGATTGTTTGGGCACGCGGATGTAAAATGTGCAATCGGAGGCACCGGTTGCCATACGCTGCAAAATGCCGATGGCGGCGCGCCCGTGCGGGGCGTGTTTGTCTTCAAATTCCATTACTGACCCCAATTATACACTATTTTTTATCAAATGACATGAAAAATCCCAACCGACCAATTGCCGGTTGGGATTGAACGATTACCTATTTTAGATTTTCACCCGTCGCAAACGCAGGCTGTTGCTGACCACTGAAACACTACTGAAAGCCATCGCGAATGCTGCCAGGATAGGATGCAACGCACGCAGCATCATCGGCAGCGCGGTGAAGGGATACAGCACCCCCATCGCCACGGGGATGAGGATGATGTTGTAGAAGAACGCCCAGAACAGGTTCTGTTTGATGATCCGCATCGTGGCTTTGCTCAAGGCAATGGCTTCTGGTACTGACCGCAAATCGCCGCGCATCAGCGTCACGTCGGCGGTTTCCATTGCTACATCTGTGCCCGTGCCGATGGCGATGCCCACATCCGCTTGTGCCAGTGCGGGCGCGTCGTTAATGCCGTCACCAACCATTGCCACCAGCCCGACGCCGGATTCTTGCAGGCGCTTCACCTCTGCTGATTTATCGCCGGGCAGTACTTCCGCGCGCACGGCATCAATGCCCACTTCGCGGGCGATGGCGTCGGCTGTGGCCTGATTATCTCCGGTGAGCATAATCACTTTCAATCCCAATCGATGCATTTCGGCTACAGCCTCTTTAGAGGTTGGTTTGATGGTATCGGCGACGGCAATAATTCCTGCCGCCTCGCCATCAACCGCCACCCACATTGCGGTTTTGGCGTCGGCTTGCAAGCGTTTCGCTTCAATTTCCAGCCCATTCAGGTGGATTGATCGTTCGGTCATCAGTCGTTGATTGCCCAGCGCAATTTTGCGCCCATCCACATGGGCAATGATGCCACGCCCGGTGACGGCTTCAAACTGTTCCGGTTCTACCAGCGACAGGCTTTGTGCTTGCGCGGCGCGGACAATTGCTTCGCCGAGGGGATGTTCTGAGCCTCTCTCGGCAGAGGCAGCCAGTCGCAATAGCTCGTTCTCTGCCCCTGGCGCGGACTGACCAACCACCACATCGGTGACAGACGGTTCGCCAACGGTGAGGGTACCGGTTTTATCCAGTACAATTGCTTTTAATGAGTGGGCGCGTTCCAGAGCCTCGCTGTTTTTGAAGAGGATGCCGTGTTCCGCCCCTTTCCCTGTGCCGACCATAATTGAGGTGGGCGTTGCCAACCCCAGCGCGCATGGACAGGCGATAACCAGTACCGCCACCAGCCGGATCAATGCCGGGGTGAAGCCCGCCCCCACCACAAACCACCATACCAACATAGTGAGCACTGCCAGCGCAATGACCACCGGGACAAATACATTGGACACCTGGTCGGCCAGCCGTTGGATGGGGGCTTTGCTGCCCTGTGCTTCTTGCACCAGGCGAATTATTTGTGCCAGCGCTGTTTCTGAGCCAACTTTGGTGGCTTCAAATTTGAGCCGCCCCTGTTTGTTCAAGGTGGCGCCAATAACTTCATCGCCCGGTTTTTTGCCGACAGGCAGGCTTTCGCCGGTAATCATACTTTCATCTACCGCCGACCGACCATCGACGACTATACCATCCACCGGAATTTTCTCGCCGGGACGGACGACGACCACATCACCCACTGCCACATGTTCAATAGGAATGTCAATTTCTGCCCCATCTCGCACTACGCGGGCGGTTTTAGCGCGCAGTCCCATCAGCTTTTTAATGGCGGCGCTGGTTTTGCCTTTAGCCAGAGCTTCTAGCAGTTTACCCAGTTTGATGAGGGTGATGATGACAGCGGCGGTTTCAAAATAAACGTAGTCACCGGCGGCGGTGCTGCCCAGCGTGAGAAATATGGTGACTACTAAACTGTAGGCGTAGGCTACTGATGAGCCCATTGCGATTAAAACGTCCATGTTGGCCGAACTGTTGCGCAAGGCTTTGTAGGCACCAATGTAATAATCCCAGGCCACATAAAATTGTACCGGGGTGGCCAGGACGAACATCAGCCAGTTCACCCAGGGGGCGTGCGCCCATTCACCCAAAAAGCCAAGGTCGCGAGCCATGCTCAATAGAAATAGCGGGAGCGAAAAGGCAACGCCGATCCAAAATTTGCGTGTTTGGTCCCGGATTTCAGCGTCGCGGGCAGCTTGTTCGGCGTCTTCCATCTCGTCTGCGCTGGCTTCTATCACGCCGTAGCCGGCTTTTTCGATGGCGGCAACCATATCGGCGCGGCTGACCAAGCCGGGGATGTATTCCACCGTAGCTTTTTCGGTGGCGAAATTGACGGCAGCGTTCATCACGCCAGGAACTTTTTTATTCAAGGTGCGCTCGATGGTGGCGGCGCAGTTGGCACAGGTCATGCCCGTGATGGGTAATTCAACTTTGGCGGTCGCCACACCGTACCCCACATCTTCAATTTTACCGATGATGGCGTCCAGGTTCAACGCGGTGGGGTCAAAAGTGATGGTGGCTTTTTCAGTGGCATAGTTGACGTTGGTGTCAGCTACACCATCTAATTTTTTTAAATTACGCTCAATCGTTGCCGAACAATTGGCGCAGTGCATCCCGGTGACGGGAATGATGAGTTGTTTTTCAGACATTTTTATACCTCAATACAAAATTGCAGGGCTGCAGGGGTATCATGTCACAAATGGGTTGTTTGCAACCCTGCAATTTTGTTGCTCTGTTACACTTCTGGTGGGTAGTTGATTTCTTCCAGCAGCGCGGCGATGCTATCCCAATTGGCAGGGGCATCCCACTGTACCGTGACCATTTTGCTGGCTTCTTCCGCTTTCACGGCGGCGACGCCTTCCAGCTCGCCTACTTCGCGTTCAATGGTCATTACACAGTGCCCGCAGGTAATGTTTGGGACTTTGAAAGTTTTGGTAGCCATAATTTTACTCCTTTTAATATTTGGAAAGTTGTCAAATAGAACACAGATACCCAAAGAACACAAGTGACACGGATTTTCACGGCAAAATTTTTAAAAAATCTGTGAAAATCTGTTCGATCCGTATAATCCGTGTTCCATTTAGGCGCTTTTATGGAAAGTTACATATGGCGTATAATTTATAATTTTCCGGTGGCATCGAAAATGCTCATCATCTCATCGATGACCCGTTCTCGTTCGTCGGGATTTTCACCGCGAATGGCAGTGGTCACGCAGGTGTGCAAGTGTCTGTCTAACACAATGCTGTTTACTTTTTGTAACGCGCGTTGCACTGCCAATACTTGATTGACAATGTCAATGCAATAGTCACCATTTTCCACCATACGCTCAATCCCGCGTACATGCCCTTCGATGCTTTTGAGGCGGTTGACGATTTTTGGGGTGGTTCCGTCAACCGGTTTTACGATGGAATCTAATACAATTTCTTCAATTGCTGCCATAAGTTTTCTCCCTGATATATCCCCCCCCAGGGGGGTGGGGGTAACGGAATAATACCACGTTCGAGCCAGGCTGTCAATTCTAAACCCCGGACCGCGATTCCAAATATAACTTTCCCGGAAGTTTCAGGTGGACAAACAAAGCATCAACTTTGTCCATTAACTTGAGCGAATCCGTAAGATTTGCGACAACGAACGTGTCATCTTTAGAGAGGACTTGTAAAAACTGTGACATAAGCGTTTCATGCGCGCAATTTTTGGAAAGGAGTTAGGTTTGTTATGTCAGTTCAAAAATATGATGCAATTATTATCGGGGCGGGGCAAGCAGGTGGGCCGCTGTCCACAACATTAGCCAATGCCGGTTGGAAAACTGCACTCGTGGAGCGGGAGCACGTGGGTGGGAGTTGTGTGAATGAAGGGTGTACCCCCACCAAAACAATGGTTGCCAGCGCGCGGGTGGCTCACCTTGCTCGCCGGGCAGCAGATTATGGTGTGCAAACCGGTCCAATTTCAATAGACTTGACGAAAGTGCGCCAGCGCAAACGTGACATCGTAGAAATGTTTCGCGGCGGCAGTCAGCGCCATATTGAACGCACGGACGGGGTAGACCTGTTAATGGGCGAGGGCCGCTTTGCAGACACGCACACGGTTGAAGTGCACTTAACTGATGGCGACGTCCAAAGGCTCACGGCCCCAACCATTTTCATCAATACCGGCACACGCGCCCGTCAACCAAATATAGCGGGATTAGAGGCGGTGCCATTTTTAACGGCTACAGATATGATGGAATTGGATGCCGCGCCAGAACATCTGCTGGTGGTTGGTGGTGGGTACATTGGCCTGGAGTTTGGGCAAATGTTCCATCGCTTTGGAAGCCGGGTGTCAATTATTCATCGTGGCTCACAGTTACTTTCTCGTGAGGACGCCGATGTGTCGGCGGAGGTGGCAAAAATTTTGCAAGAGGAAGGTCTATCTGTTCTGTTGAACACCCAACCGCTAAAAGCACAGCAGACTTCGGATGGACAGATAACCCTAACCCTCAGCACGCCAGCAGGTGAAAGCACCCTCGCGGGGTCGCATTTGCTGATTGCTGCCGGTCGCACCCCAAACACCACCCGTCTGAACCTGGCTGCCGCCGGCGTGGAAACTGATCCGCGCGGCTTTATTGTGGTTAATGAGAAACTGGAAACGAATGTAGCCGGCATTTACGCACTGGGAGATGTTCATGGAGGGCCGGCGTTCACCCATATTTCTTATGATGATTTTCGAATTATCCGCACCAATTTATTACAGGGTGGAAGCGCCACTACGGCGGGCAGATTGGTTCCGTACACCGTCTTTATCGACCCTCAGTTGGGACGGGTAGGATTAACCGAACGCGAAGCGGTGGCGCAGCGGCGTGCCCATTGTGTGGCGAAGCTTCGCATGGCGCACGTTGCCCGCGCTCTGGAAACAGATGAGACGCGTGGCTTTATGAAAGCCATCATCGACGCAGAAACAGACCAGATTCTGGGGGCCGCTATTTTGGGTATTGAAGGAGGCGAGGTGATGAGCGTTTTGCAAATGGCGATGATGGGCAATATCCCCTACACCACAATTAAAGAGAGTGTGTTTGCTCACCCCACTCTGGCCGAGTCGCTGAATAATCTGTTTATGGCGTTGGACAATCAAAAACGCAAAACGTGTTACTATCCCAATCGGTAGTGGTGCAAAAGTTCTGTAGCAGTGCGTAAAAGGAATTGCGTTTTACGCACTGCACGTGGTGCAATAGATGGATCATCAATTTTGTAAAAGATCATTATTTGCCAAAAATGATACTGAAGATTAAAAACAAGGTTGGCTTTTTCATTAAACCGCGTACACAGAAAATTCAGCGCTAACGAAAGGGAATACAAATGACACAAGACTCACACTTTCTACTGGCTGGTGATGTCGGCGGAACCAAAACTACACTGG
>CAYPUV010000099.1:0-13643 GCA_964413895.1 uncultured Anaerolineaceae bacterium | reverse complement strand
GTTTTGTCCGCTCCATTATCTCACATCCTGCCTAAAAACTGAAACGCACCCCGCGCTTGTACGGCAGGTACTATGGTCTCAAAATCAGGTGCGTCCCCAGAGTTTTGATATTTTTTGGAAGAAGCCTGTTTCGGGTTGCAAGTCTAAAAACGGAACGTTTGTCCCCGTGAGCCGTTCTGCCACATTTTTGAAGGCCTGGCTGGCGAGGCAGTTGTTTTCCATAATGACCGGTACGCCCTTGTTGGTGGAGATGATGATGGCCTCATCATCGGGGACCACGCCAACTAGATTGATGGCGAGGACATCAACCACATCATCAATGTCAAGCATATCGCCCCGCTGCACCATATCTGGGCGCAGGCGGTTGATGATGAGTTCGCCCGGCCCTTTTTCGGCAGCCTCTATTAGCCCGATGATGCGGTCGGCGTCGCGTACCGCCGAAATTTCTGGGGTGGTAACAATGAGCACTCTGTCTGCCGGGGCCATTGCGTTTTTGAATCCCTGTTCGATACCGGCAGGGGAGTCAATCAAAATGTAGTCGAATTCTTTTTTTAGTTCGTTGCACAGCGCGACCATATCTTCCGGGCTTACGGCGGTTTTGTCTCGTGTTTGAGCCGCCGGGATGAGAAACAAATCATTGACCCGTTTATCACGAATAAGCGCCTGTTTCAGGCGGCAGGTTCCTTCCACCACGTCTACCAGGTCATACACAATGCGATTTTCCAGCCCCATCACAACATCCAGGTTGCGCAGCCCTATATCGGCGTCGATGGCTACCACTTTGTACCCAGCCAAAGCCAGCGCTGTACTTAAATTAGCTGTGGCTGTGGTTTTGCCTACACCGCCCTTGCCAGAGGTAATTGTAATAACTTTTCCACTCATAATCTCTGTTTCCCTCTTTATTATTGGCGAACATCACCGCCAGGCTTCAGCGACAATTTGCCCATTTTGCACAAATGCTATTTCTGGAATAACTTCATCCCGTGCCCCATCTGACGGTGATCGCGCAATGATAGTACCAATAATCAATTGCATCGGTGAAAGTTCCAGCGCGCAAACGAATGCATTCTCCGGTGATACTGCGCCCGCGTACACTGTTCCCCGCAGCCGGCCCCAAATAATTACATAACCGCCCGCTTTGATTTCTGCGCCGGGGTTTACATCGCCAATCACAACTACATTTCCCAGCGTTTCGATACTCTGGCCTGAGCGCAAGGTTCGCCGTATTGTGGTGACGTTGTTCGCGGTTCCCTTTATTGCGGCTGGGCGGGCTGCGCGTTGAGTGTTCGGCGCAGCAATTTGGGCCTCCAGCCCCAGTTCTTTGGCGGCTTCCTGCGTTTTGGGCGCGCTACTGCTCACAGCCCACAGTGTCATATGATGATTAGAGAGCAGCTCGCCCAGAGCCTCAATCTCGTCGGTATCCAATAATCGGCTGCCAACCGCTAAAGCCACACGTCCCCCTTTGAAAAAGGAGGATTTTCGTTCTAACTTTTCGGCCAACTGGCGCAGAATTGTGTGCCAATTACCGGCGCCGATTGTTACAATAACACCACTGCTAGTACCTTTAATCGAAATACGTTCAGGAGCCATAATTGTACGCTAGTGTTTGGAATTCAACAAAGTACCGGGTTCCCGAACTGATAGACAGAACGATGGGCGACGTGGCCGGATAATCTGGCAGGCGTATTTCCCAAGTGTCCGACAGTTTCGGGTCCATTGAATTATAATCAAACTGCCCGTTGGAACCAGTGACAACCTGCGCCACAACTTCATCGTTGGCCACAATGTCAACTGTTATACCAGGTATGCCGCGCCGTTGGTCATCTAAAGCAAAGCCATTAACTGCGGCAACCGAACTTGCAAATGCATCGCTTCCCAGCAACCGGGTCGAGAAGGTTTTGTAGGTGGCAGCGGGGGGTTGCTCTGCCGACGGCTTGGTTGAATCTGTTGGCCGATCGATACCAAAATAATAGCGCAAAATTGAATTTACAACTGGCGCAGCAACCAGAGACCCTTCTCCACCAGCGTAAATGAAGGCTACGACCGCAATCTGTGGGTCTTTGGCGGGCGCGTAAGCGGCAAACCAGGCGTGGCTGGTTTTTACGCGGCCATCTTTATCCAGACACTGGGGATACCGGTCGCAAAACTCGGCCGTGCCCGTTTTGCCGGCTACGGCAATCCCCGGCACGTTGATGGCGTCTTTGGCTGTTCCCCAATCGATGACCGCATCCAATCCTTTCTGCACCCAGCCCAGCGTATCCGCATCAAGCGCCAATTTTCCAATAATCGCTGGCTTTATCTGTTGAACCAGCGCTTGCTGCGGGTTTCTAATTTCTTTTACCAAATGAGGTTTGTAAAGGATCCCTCCGTTCCCGGTAGCGGCATAGGCATTTAATACCTGAATTGGTGTGGCCAGCACAAATCCCTGTCCAATGGCCATATTGTAGGTGTCGCCCGTCACCCAGGTTTCAGCGTAGTTTAGCCGTTTCCATTTGGGTGTGGGAACTAAACCCGCGCCCTCGCTGGGAATATCCACCCCTGTGGGCGAGCCAAAGCCAAACATTTCCGCGTATTTAATTAACCGATCCAGACCCAAACCTTCGTAACCGCTGGGTTCGTACCCTCCGGCGACCTGGTAGAAGTAGACGTCGCAGGAATAGGCCAACCCACTCACAAGATCAACCAATCCGTGCCCTTCCCGGTACCAGCAGTAGAATGGCTGTGCCAGGTCCGGGTCATCGGGGAAAAATTTATTTGGCAAATACAGTACGCCCGCATCAAAAAACTGTTGCTGGGGTGTTACTGTTTTTTCTTGCAGTGCGCCGGCGGCCACCACAATTTTAAAGGTGGAACCGGGCGGGTACAGCCCGCTGATAGCTTTATTAACCAGCGGGGTACGTTTGTCTTCGGAGAGCAGGCCATATTCTCTGGCAGAAATTCCCTGGGCGAACAGATTGTTGTTGTAGCTGGGCAGCGACACCATCGCCAGAATTTCGCCATTTTGCGGGTTCATAACAATCGCCGCGCCAGATTTTCCCTTGGAATTATCAATAGCAACCTGCAATTCCTCTGTGACCATCTTTTGCAGGTCAAGGTCGATGGTCAACACTAAATTATTGCCGGGTTGTGCAACGCTGGTATCGCCGATTGTTTTTATTTTTCTGCCGGTTACATCAACTTCTACAACTTCCTGTCCTTTTTTCCCGTGGAGTTGATCCTCGTAACTGGCCTCCAGCCCAACCAATCCAATATCATCATTGGGGCTGTAAAGGTCTGCCGGGTATTTATCCGTCTGGCTGGGTGGGATTGGCCCCACATACCCCAAAATTTCAGAGGTCAGGTCTCCGGTCAGGTACTCGCGTTCTGAGCCGGTTTGGATGAACACGCCGGGCAAGTTTAGCCGGTCTTGCTCGATGATGGCTGCTACGTCGGGGGCGACATCGGTGGCAACAATGACCGGTTGGTAAGGTGCAAATTGCGGCGCATTGGCGACGGCATCTTGAATACCCTGCGGTGCACTCGCCAATTTCCGGCTACGCGAATCCTTTACCTGTCGATTGGGCAATCTTGTGTATTCGTGATGCAGAAATGAACGAAAATACCCATTATGGCTAGGAACATCGTGAATGCCCCCATTTGTAATGGGTAATTTGAGCAGGTGGGCCAACCGAGCGAATACCTGCGTTTTGGCAGTTGTATCATCCGGCAAATACGCCGGTACAATGGCTACGTTGAATGTGGGGCGGTTGCGCACCAGCAAGTTACCGTTGCGGTCGTACACAATACCTCTGGGCGCGTCAATTTCAACAGACTGGAAACGGTTGTGGTCAGCCAGTTGCCGGTATTTCTTCCCTTCTACAACCTGCAATCGCCAGAGTTGAACAACAAATAGAGCAAATAATACAATAATGCCACTCTGAAATATTAATAACCTGAGTTTTACCTGGTAATCTGTCACCTATTCGCTCTATGCCTATAAAAGATTATACTGCATGACAGTCATAATTTCAAGCAGGACGATACTATATCTTGTGCCTTACCACAGAACAAGTCTATATATAGAGGGCAAGGCAGGTGTTTGCCGTATCACGCCCACGCAATGCGCTGCGCTATATTTGCAACTCCTTTTGCTCACCGGCTCGTTCAAGCCACTGCAACAACGGCAAGATAACCACCGCCGCAGCAATGTTCATCAGTGCAACAGAAAACACAAGGCGTCCCAAATTACTTCCCCACCCAATGTCACGCCCCATTAATTGTAGCATGATTAAAGCGCTGGCGCTATAGATGATGCTGTACGGAATTACCAGCAATACCGGCAATACAAATGCCTGCCGAGATAATCGCTCGTGCCAAACACTAGCCAATGCCGCGGTGATGACCATACTGGCGGAGAAGACCCCAAACGGGGCCGCCGAAAGAATATCCAAAGCGAGGCCGGCGAAAAGCGCCCCCAGCACAGCTTTTTGGAATCTTTCCAGCAAACTCCAGCAGAATACCGCCACCAGCAGTAGATTGGGGTGGATATAATTGTGCGGGCCAATATATCTGGCTAAAGTAGATTGCAAAACAGCCAGCACACCGATAAAAATAAGCTGCAAATAGGCGCTAATTTTCAGTCTCCGGTGAATTCAAGAGCTCATTTTCAAAGTAGCTTGGTTTGAATGCAGTGAGCACCAGTACCGTTTCTAGTTGCCCAAAATCTACGGTTGGACGCACGCGGGCACTCTGAAACAGGTCCAGATCGCGTTGAAAAACCTCGGTAATCTGCCCAATTACAAGCTTGTCCGGGAATGTTCCGCCCAGGCCAGACGTTAACACCAGATCGCCGGGGGCAACTTTTTTACCCTGTGGAATACGCTCCATCAGCAGGGTTCCGCCCAGTTCACCCTTGATGATGCCGTGCACGCGCGAATTTTGTACCAACGCATTCACGGAGCTGGCAGGGTCGATAATTAATAACACCTGGGCGTTGTTGATCCCCACGTGAGTAACTCTCCCCACCAGACCACGACTTGTGACCACCGGCATATCTTTGGCCACACCATCTTTAGCACCCACGTCGATGTAAATGGTGTACAAAAAGTTGCTGGGGTCCGCGCCAATGACGCGCCCTACCACGCTGGCAGCGGTGTAATCAAAGCCGGGATTGTTGCGGGTGTAGTTCAACAACTCTCGCAAACGCTGGTTCTCTCGTTCCAGTTCTTTTAATTGGATATTCTCAATTAATAAGCGATTGGCTTCCGACTGCAAGAATACGTTTTCTTGCTGCAATTCTTCCATTGTCTGCTGCCGCTGCACCACTTTCCCGGCCTCCGACGCTACTTCTGTAACCGTTGACTGCGCCGGCTGAATGAGCGTCCGCACAAAAATACGCACTGGCTCCATATACCCCAGCCGGTCCAGGCCAAAGCCCAAAAAAAGTACCGCCAGAATAAGCGCCAGCGTTAAATTGCGAGTAGTCAGTCTGTTCATAAATTCATTGAATGCACATAACAAAACCCGCAATGCCCTTGATGCCCGGCACACAACAGGGCACAACACACATTACGGGTTGTTACAACTGCTTCCATTATCTATGGTTGGTGCTGCCCCGTTGCAAGCCGGTTAAAATTTTGGCGTGTTTGTGCAAATCTTCCAATACCAACCCGGCACCGCGAGCAACACACGTTAAAGAATCATCGCTAACGTAAACCCGAATTTTTGTCTCTTCCGAAAGCCGTTCGGCCAGGCCTTGCAGCAGCGCCCCACCGCCGGCCAGGGCAATGCCGCCTTCCATAAGGTCGGCGATTAGTTCCGGCGGCGTGTCGTCAAGAGTGCCGCGCACCGCCTCAATGATGGTGTTAACATTATCGGCCAGCGCTTCTCTAATTTCCACGCTCGACACTTCGATGGCGTCGGGGAGCCCGGTGATTAAGTTGCGCCCCCGCAAGGTAATGGTCTGCTCTTCTGGCAGGGGATACGCGGAGCCGATGGTAATTTTGGCGCGTTCTGCCATTCGCTGCCCAATGAGCAGGTTGTATTTTTGGCGCGCATAGGCAATAATAGCTTCGTCCATTTCGTCTCCGGCCACGCGAATGGACATACTGTTGACAATCCCCCCCAGCGAAAATACGGCTACCTCGGTGGTCCCGCCGCCAATATCCACAATCATACTCCCAATAGGTTCCGTTACGGGCAGCCCCGACCCTGCCGCTGCCGCCATTGGTTCTTCAATTAAAAATGCTTCTCTGGCCCCCGCCGAGATAGCGGCATCGTGTACGGCACGTTTTTCCACTTCGGTTACGCCGCTGGGAATGCCAATCACCACCCGAGGCGCATAAAGAGGGAACAACGTCTGCTGGTGAACTTTGCGAATAAAATATTTCAACATACTTTCAGTAACTTCAAATTCTGAAATTACCCCATCGCGTAGAGGACGGATGGCTATCACGTGTGCGGGGGTGCGCCCCACCATTTCTTTCGCTTCTACCCCAATGGCCAACACCTTTTTGCTCTTTTTATCAATGGCCACCACCGATGGCTCATTAATAACAATCCCCTTACTTTTAACGTACACCAGGGTATTTGCCGTCCCCAGGTCTATCCCCACATCTAGCGAAAACAGACCCAATAATGCGTTTAATGGTCTAAACATAACTTGCTTGTATCCTTCTTTGAATCATGCTGATCACGTAATCAATAGCACAGCCGTTGGCTTTCGGCTGACAAGGCCACAAGATTATACCACAAAGGATGGATGACACAACTATAATCCCGTTGACAGTACAGAAGTAATGTAATATCATTCCAGTACGCGGATACCCGTCCGCCGATTGTCCTTGGGGGTATATTTGTGGTTAAATGTGAAATTTGTGGCTTCAATAATCCAGATGGATTTGCCTATTGCGGTCGCTGCGGCAACGGGCTGTCGAGCAATAGCGCAATAGACGCCTCTTTCATTAGCAGCGCTATTGAAGGCGAACGCAAGCAAGTTACCGTTCTTTTTGCCGATATTTCCGGCTTTACGGCCCTGAACGACGACGCCAAAAGCCCAGATCAGGTTGAACGTGTTTTATACATTGTCAATAAATGTCTGGACATGCTCAGCGAAGTTGTGTATGAGTACGATGGGTACATCGACAAATATATGGGCGACGCCATTATGGCCGTATTCGGCGCGCCGCGCTCTCACGAAGATGACCCGGAGCGCGCATTGCGCGCTGCGCTGGCGATGCGCGAACGGTTGGAAGAATTTAACCGCCATCCGCCTTATCCTCTGGCCGAGCCGCTGGGCATTCACCTGGGCATCAACACCGGCACAGTCATCGCCGGGGTAGTGGGGACCAAACGCAAGCGCGCCTACACCGTTATGGGTGACGCGGTAAATGTGGCTTCGCGGCTGGAAAGCGTTTCTGAGCGCGACAAAATTTTGGTCAGCCAGGACACCTATCACTTAACCAGCCGTATCTTCAAATTTAAAAACCGTAAACCGGTTCACGTAAAAGGCAAACAAGCGCCCCTGGTTATCTATGAACTGATCGATCTGAAACGCCAGTATGTATCGCAGCGAGGCATTAGCGGTCTGCGCGCGCCAATGGTGGGCCGTCAAAAGCAATTCGCCACCCTCCAGCAGCAGGTTACAAATTTACAAAACGGACAGGGTGGAATTACAGTTGTGGTTGGCGAGGCCGGCCTGGGTAAATCGCGGCTGGTTTCGGAACTATATCAAAAAACCGTCTCGCCAGATTCAAGCATCATCTGGCTGGAAGGACGCGGCTTGTCATACCGCCAGAATCAAAGCTATAAGCTGTTTATCGAAATTTTACGCACCTATCTGGGCGTTGGCCCGGAAACCGCCAGCGACGTGGTGTGGCGAGAATTGCAGGCCGTTGGGCCAGAACTATTCCACAGCAGAGAGATTGAAGTTATCCCTTATTTGGCAACCTTAATGGGACTAAAGTTAGAAGAAAAATACACCCAGGCGATGCCCCTGTCTGACCCGCTCCTTTTGCAACAGCGAATGTTCCTGGCCGTGGGCGAATGGGTAGAGGCAATAATTACCAAACAGCCCGTCATTCTGGTTTTTGAAGATTTGCACTGGGCAGACCCCAACTCAGTCACCCTTGTTCAATACCTGATGACCATCACCACACGCCTGCCACTGCTGCTCATTTGCATTACACGCCCGGACAGAGAAACACCCTTTTGGAAAGTAAAAGAGTCCGCCATCCACGACTACCCCGACGTTTGCGTTGAATTGCAACTTGAACCCCTCACCCAGTCGCAAAGCCGCTCGCTGGTTGACCAACTTTTGCAAGTGGAAGAACTCCCCAACGCTCTGGAGCAACTCATCCTCAACCGGTCGGAAGGCAACCCTCTGTTTGTAGAAGAAGTGCTCCGCAGCCTGATTGAAGAAGAAACCATCGTTAAGCAAAATAGCCACTGGGCCGTGGCCCGGCCCATCACAGAAATTGACATTCCCGAAACACTAACCGGCGTGCTCACCTCTCGTATCGACCGGCTGGACGAGCCGGTAAAACGCATTTTGCAAATCGCCTCCGTTATTGGACGGGTCTTTCCACGTTCCGTGCTAAAAGCCGTTTCCGATGACGTTGCCGACAGCAGCGAACAACTCGACCAATGCCTCAACGCCCTGGTTAAAGCCGAACTCATTCGAGAACGCACCGACGGCAGCGAAAAAGAATACATTTTCAAACACGTATTAACGTATGAAACAACTTACAACACCCTTTTGCTCCAGCAGCGACGCTACTACCACAAACGCATTGCCGACCACATGGCGCCGATGTATTATCTGCGGGGTGAAGAGTACGCCAGCATTGTGGCTCATCATTACGAGCAGGGCGAAGTATGGGATAGGGCGCTAACTTATCTCATTCGCGCCGCCGAAGCCTCCAGGGCCGCGTTTGACAATGTAAACGCCGTTGATTTCTACACCAAAGCCTTGAACATCTCACTATTGGTGTCTGACCTGGACCCGCAAACGCTGCCACAGCTCCACGAAGGACGCGGCAGAATCTTAAAACGACTGGGGAGGGTAGACCAGGCTAGAGCCGATTTTGAGCAAGCACTGTACCTGGCCAAAGCCAACCAGAATTTAACCACCCAAATGCGAGTGCTGGGTGAATTGGGAACTATTCACACCGGGCATCACAAATTTAGCCAGGCCGCCCCCTACTTTGAACAGGCACTGGACATTGCCCGTAGGGTTGATGACAAACAAGGGCTGGTGGACACGCTCAATCAATTGGGTGAGTTCAAGTTCAACATGGGCCAACTCACCGCAGCCAGCGCCTACTACCATGAAGCAATGCAAATTGCCCAGGAGTTGGGCAACACCCAACGCATCACCAGCAGCCAGAACGGACTGGCAACGGTGATCCTCTACCAGGGTGAACTGGCCGCCAGCATTGAACGGCTTGAAAACGTAGCCCGCACCTGGCGCGATATTGGCAACTACCAGGGCTTGATGAAAACTTATGGCGGGTTAGCCACTGCCTACAATTGGCTGGCCAACTACGCCCAAAGCAACCAGGTTTGCAGAGACGCATTGGAAATTCAAGAGCGCACCGGCGATCTTAACTGGGCCCCCAACTTTAGCTTTTGTATGGCACAAAACGCCCTGGCCCAGGGAAACTTGCATCAGGCCTACGACAATTTTAATCAAACCACGCAAACCTCGCTGCAATTAGAAAATAGCATCTGGCAGACAATGGGGCTACTGGGCACCGGATATTTTCACCTGATTATTGGCCAACCAGCCTCGGCACTGACGCAAATAGAAGAAGCCGTCGCCAAAGCCGAAGCTACCGGCTCACCGCTGTGGGCCAGCAGAGCCAGACGGATGCTCGGTGTGGTGAATCGATATCAAAATAACCTGGCCAAAGCGCAGACCATATTAGAGGCAGAATTGGCCGATATGCGTCAACTGGGGTTTGCCGTTGACCAGGTGGAAATCTTAAGCGAATTGCTGGAACTGCACCTGAACGCCCAGCAGTGGGATAAAATTCATCCCCTGGTAACGCGCCTGATTGAGCTAATCATCCCCAGCAGCATGAAAGCGCACCACGCCAAAACATTGCGCGCGTCGGCACAATTGGCCGTGCATCATAGACAATACGAGCACGCCCTGTCGCTACTTTTGCAAGCCAGAGACATCGCCATCAATGCCAACAACAAGCTTCTGGAAACCGCTGTAGAGGTAACAATGGTCGAGCCACTTCATTACCTGAAGCGCTCAGAGCAAGTTCACCAGAGCTTGCATCGCGTAGAACAACTGCTCAACAGCATTGCCGACACGCTGGAACCCGGCGACCTGAAATCCAGTTTTCTCGCGATCTCACCCCTGGCAACCCAACTTCAGCAGGTCAGACAGTCTATAAAAGGATAGCACCTGTGGATTTGCTCCAACACGTCACCGCCTTTTGCGCAGAACACCAGCTCATTGCCACCGGCGACACAATTGTGGTCGGTGTATCGGGCGGCCCCGATTCTCTGGCGCTGTTGACCTTGCTCCGTCAAATGGCCCTCGACTTCAATTTAACGCTCCACGTGGCGCATCTGAATCACGGGCTGCGCGGGCCAGACGCCGACGCCGATGCAGCGTTTGTGGCGCACATGGCGCGGCAGTGGCAGTTGCCCATCACCATAGAAAAAATAAACGTGGCGGCGCTGGCAGAACAAAAAAAGCAAACGCTGGAAGAGGCCGCGCGCTACGCGCGCTACGCATTTCTACATCGCGTCGCCCGGCGAATCCACGCTCCCAAAATTGCGGTGGGCCACAACGCCAACGACCAAACCGAGACCGTCCTCTTCCACTTGCTGCGGGGAACAGGCATTGCCGGCCTGGGCGGGATGCTTCCGGCGACGCGCCTCACCGGTTATGCCCCCCCGGAATCAGCGACATTGCAAAAACCTTCCCCACCGCTGCTGATCCGTCCGCTGCTAAACACCCCACGGGATGAAATTGAGACTTTTTGCAATGCTCATAGCCTCACCCCTCGCATCGATCACTCGAATCAGGATCAGGCTTTCTTCAGAAATAGAATACGGCACGAACTTTTGCCGCTACTGGAAACCTATAATCCCAACATTCACCAAGCGCTCCGGCGCACGGCCTCTCTTGTGGCCGCGGATAATGCTTTTTTAGACGAAGAGACCGAGCGCGCCTGGCGGCTCACCGTTAAAGCCGGCGTCGCGCACGCGGTGATTTTTGATTGGCAAGATTGGCAGCCGCTGCCGCTGGCAATGCAGCGCCGTGTTTTGCGCAAGGCCATTCAGCAGTTGAGCAAAACCACGCGGAACATTGACTTTGCACCTATTGAACAAGCACGCTGCCTTTTACACAGTGGACGCACCGGCAGTCAACTTTCGCTGCCGCACGGCTTAACGCTTGTGTTGGGGTACAACACTTTCACCCTGGCAACCTCACACTACACCCCACCGGCCCCAACCTTTCCCCATTTGGCAACCAACACCAGCGTGAGCATCGTCGTGCCGGGCAACACGCCTCTGTCAGAAGCAGGTGGACGCTGGTACATTCAAACAACCTTATTAGACCCACGCCACCTCTCTGCCGATGACCTCTCCCGTCACATACCGTGGCAAGCCTATTTTGACGCTGCAGCCGTGGGTCAGACTCCAACGCTCCGCACGCGCCGCCCCGGCGATAGATTTGCGCCGTATGGTCTGAACGGGCACACCCAACGGCTCAAAAAATACATGATCGACCAGAAAATCCCCGCCCATCAGCGTGCTTCCATCCCCCTGTTGGTCTCAAAAGCGGGTGAGATCTGCTGGGTGTGCGGCTGGCGCACCAGTCACCACAGTCGGGTTACGCCTGACACCAGGCACGTGCTATCGGTGGCGTTTGTGCAAAAGCAGCGCTAATTCACTCAACCGAACTCACAATTAAAATTGTTGCTTTCCCCTGGCTATGATAAAATCTCAACAAACCACTTTTTTGAGGCTCCCCGGTGACAGTTCGCATTATTTTTATGGGCACGCCTGAGTTTGCCGTGCCCGCTTTGCAAAAACTGAATGAGCATTATACTGTGGTGGCAGTTGTAACGCAGCCCGATCGTCCTCAGGGGCGCAACCGCAAGCTGATCGCTCCCCCGGTGAAAAAAGCCGCGCAGTCGATGGGTCTGCCGGTTTTGCAGCCGCCGACGCTCAAGGACCCCACAGCAATTGCGGCCCTGAAAGATTTGCGCCCTAATTTGATTGTCGTAGCCGCGTTTGGGCAAATTTTGCGCGCCGATGTGCTGACGATGCCTCCCCTGGGATGCATTAACATCCACGCCTCGTTGTTGCCTCGCTGGCGCGGTGCAGCGCCGGTTGCTGCCGCCATCCGAGCCGGGGACACTGAAACCGGTGTGACCCTGATGCTAATGGACCAGGGTCTGGACACCGGCCCAATATTACGCGCCAAAGCTATTCCCATCCAACCCACCCACACCCGCGAAACACTCACTGCCGAGCTGGCCCACCTGGGCGCCAACCTGCTGGTTGATACACTCCCCCACTGGCTAGCCCACTCCATCACCCCCCAACTGCAAGATAGCGCCCAGGCCACCATTGCACCACGCCTGAAAAAAGAAGCGGGGCGGATCAACTGGCAGCAAAGTGCGGTGACTATTGAACGGCACATTCGCGCATTTACCCCGTGGCCCAGCGCTTTTACCTATTGGGAAGATACGCGCATAAAAATTTTTCCGGCTGGCGTGGCCAAAAATGCCCCCATCCAACTTCAACCTGGGCAAGTGTTCAAATTGGGTGCGCAGGTCGCCGTGCGCACTGGCCAGGGAGCAATACTTTTGCAAAAGATACAACCGGCCGGAAAACGCCTTATGCCAGTTACAGATTTTGTACGGGGAGCAAGCCGGTTCATCGGCGCACAACTGCTATAGAGCGAGAGTGAGAACTCAATTAATTACCCTTGTTGTGGAGTAATCAATGGTGGCGTTGACTGACACCGAAAGCGCATTATTGAACCGAATAAAATCACAAGTGGGTATTGTTGCCGATATTAGCCGGGCCGAAGTATTGCTGTATGGCCCCTTAAACAATGGCAAAACGCAGGTGCTGGCGCACACACACCCTCATTCTGTGGCCCCAGCGTATTTAAAAACCTACACCGGCGCCGAAGTGAGCGCGCTAGAAATGCCGGTTGTGTGCAGCGCTTTGCGCACAGGACACAAACAAAAGGGGCAAGGTGGCATCTTTGGCCAGGGGTACAGTGTATTCATCAATGTACGTCCCATTCACTCCCCGGAACAGTATCGCAAAATTATCGGTGCGGTGAGTATCGATAGTAGCTTGCTAGAGCACGAGCGCCAGCGGCGCCGGATGCGTACGTTTCGGCGTGCCCTGAGCCAATTGCAGGCTATGCTGGCCGAAGGATTGGTGCGCAATGCCGAGTCTCTCTCGCCATTTGGAGAGTACGAAGGGTTGATGGTTATCAATAAAGAAGGCATCATCACATATACCAGCGGCGTGGCGGCCAATCTGTACCGGCGACTTGGTTATCTGGACGATAGGGTTGGGCGCGACCTGAACAGCCTGGCCACGCACGACCGCAACCTGTGCCAGCGTGCCATAAAACACCTCAAATGCGTACAGTGTGAATCAGAGGACGGTGG
>CAYPUV010000098.1:0-13652 GCA_964413895.1 uncultured Anaerolineaceae bacterium | reverse complement strand
GACCGCGCGCGCGTCCTTTCGGCCTTAGAATGCGTCGATGCCGTGATTATTTTTGATGATCTGACCGCCCACACGTTGATTGAGGCCCTGAAACCAGAGGTTTATGCCAAAGGCGGCGATTACGTCATCGACCCCAACCAAAAAGGCACCTTATTGCCAGAAGCGCCGCTGGTGAAAAGTTACGGCGGCCGCATCAAACTCATCCCCTATCGATCCGGCTATTCCACCACCGACTTAATCAATAAAATAGTGGAGCGTTTTTGTGACCGGAAACCGTAGCGGGCTGGCAAAAGCTGCGCTGCTCATTGCAGCGGGGAATGTAGCCAGCCGGATTCTGGGCCTGGCACGCGACACGGCCATCGCCGGAATATTTGGCGCAACCGGAGCCGTATCCGCCTACCGCACCGCCGAATTTGTCCCCCGCCAGTTTTACGATTTGCTGGTGGGCGGGATGATTAGCAGCGCCCTGGTTCCCGTTTTTTCTGAGTATGTGGAAAAAGACCGGCGCGTGCTGTGGCACGTCGCCAGCCTCATTTTGTCGTTGGCCGTGGTGGCGTTGGGCGTTGTGTTGCTACTGGGCGAATTGCTTGCGCCGCAAATCGCGTGGATTTTGGGCGGCGATGCACTTGACCTGGTGCTGCTAACGCAATTGCTGCGACTGACAATGCCCGCAATGTTATTTTTAAGCCTCTCTGGCATTGTAACCGGTTTGCTGTATGCCCTGAAACGGTTCCTGTTCCCGGCATTTACGGCGGCCACATTCAACGCATCGATTGTCGGCGTAACATTAATTGGCGCGCTGGTATTCGGGCTGGGCATTAACGTGGTGGCGCTGGGACTGGTGACCGGTGCGCTGGCGCAAGTATTGGTGCAACTACCCGGCCTAAAAGGGGCTACACTCCGCTTCCAACTTGACCTTCACCACCCGGTTTTACGTCGCATTGGGCGCTTGTATCAACCTGTAATCCTGGGCCTGGTGGTGACAATTTTCCAAACCTCACTCGACAAACGACTGGCAAACAGCACTGGCGCCAGTAGCCTGGCCTGGATGCAGAATGCTACTACGCTCATTCAGTTTCCGGTGGGGCTGGTAGCAGTGGCAATTTCACTGGCCATTTTACCCACCCTGTCCCGCTACGCCGTGGAAGCCATCGCTCCCACACACAATCAGGATGCCAACCGGTTGTTCCGTGAGACGCTTTTTAGCGGCCTGAAAATTGTGCTCATCTTGATCATCCCCGCTACTGTAGCCTTATTCATCCTCGCCGAACCGATTATCAGCCTGCTGTTTCAACATGGTCAGTTCACCGCTTTTGACACCTCCCAAACCGCGCTGGCGCTGCGCTTCTACCTGTTGGGCTTAATTTTCGCTGCGGTTGACCAGCCCCTTGTTTTTGCCTTTTATGCCCGTCAAAATACCTTCATCCCGGCGATGGTGGGTATTGCTGCGGTGGGAATCTATCTGCTTGCCGCGCTCAGCCCCATGCTTTTCCGCCCGCTACAAATGACCGACCTGGTTTTGGCTGATAGCCTGAAAAACTTTGGGCACGTTCTGATAATGCTATGGTTTACCCGGCGTTGGGGGCCCCTGCGCGGCCACGGGTTGGAAACTACGATTCTCAAATCGGCGGGGGCGGCAAGTGTGATGGGTCTGCTGCTGGTGCTGGGTCGATGGTGGCTCACCTCTTTATTGCCGCCATCTGGCCTGCTCAACGAGGTGCTGCTGGTGACTGTGCTTGCTGGCCTGGGGGGGGTGGTATATTTCGCTGCTATCTGGAGCCTGAAGGTAGAAGAAATTGGCCTGTTGGTTTCGGCAATTAAAGCGCGCTTTTAGTCTCCCCACAACCGTATCCACACTGCAAATCTCCTTGTCGATACGACAAAAGTAGATTACAATGTATCTGTATGTCAGCATCAACGTGCGTTGTTAAACAAATGGCCGAGCCGAAGTAAGGTTGCATTGCATTGACAAGGGGCGCTGTAGATGTGGAATAGCCTGAGAAGACGCCTGAATATTTTTTTGACTGTGTTGGCTGTGGTGCCACTTTTAATTGTGGGTATCGTTTTAGGCTGGCGCAGTTTTGCTGATGAAAGAGCAGAGACCTTTAGCTTGCAACAGCGGATGGCTCAGCGCATCGCCATAGAAATTGAAAGCCTCATCCTTGCCCGTGAAAATGAGCTGCATGTATTGACAAGTGTTCACAATATGCAGCAAATGAGCAGATCGGAGCAGCAGGATATTCTAATCAACCTGCTTGCCGATCAGAATGCGTACAAAACGCTGCGTCTGCTTGACAAAAAAGGGCGCGAAACTATTCGCGTTTCTCCAGGGGGTGTTGCCCCGCCTGACAAGCTGGAAGATCGCGCTACATCGGCTGAGTATACTTACGTTCTCAAAACCGGAAAAACGTACTTTGGGCCGGTTGTCTGTACGGCCAACCTGGCCTGTGAACCGTTAATGACTATCGCCGTGCCTGTACTGGATGTTCGTACCGGCGAAATAGGGGGCGTGTTGGCCGCCGATTTTCGCTTTACAACAATCTGGCAATTAATTTCTACGACCCACTCGCACGATAATGAAACTGTTTTTGTAACAGATGGCAAAGGACGTGTCGTCGCTCACAAAGACCCCCTGGTGGTGTTGAGAGAAACCTGCGTTACGCTGCCAGAACAGAATGGCATCTACCCCGGCCTGTCCGGGGGAAACGTCGTGCAAGTTCTGGACCGCATTCAACTTGGCAACCAAACACTTGTCGTGGTGGTTGAAAAACCCGTTTTTACTGCCTTTAGCCTGGCGCTGCAAACGGTGGGCTTCATCCTGCTGGTTGTCATTGGGGCAGTGTTGGGGGCAGGGACAATGGGAATTATAACTGCCAAACAGATTGTGCATCCCATCGAGGCGCTGGCAGATACGGCCCAGGCCATTAAAGCCGGCCACCTCTCCCGCCGCGCCGAGGTCACAGGTCCCACCGAAATCGCCGCTTTGGCAGAAGCCTTCAACAGTATGACGGCCCAACTGGCGCAATCATTAGCGCAAGTTGAGCATACTGTGCTTGAACTTGAACTTTCGCAGGAAGCGCTGCAGGAATCAGAACAAAAATATCGCATCCTATTTGAAGATGCCACCGATGCGATACTCGTCAGCGATCCCCTGACCCGCCGGTTAATCGATGTTAACCAAAACGCCACCGACAGCCTGGGGTATTCCCGTGCAGAGCTATTGCAGATGACGATTGACAACGTGAGTGCCGGTACTGCTGATGATGAGACCACGTCACTGATCCAACAAATGGAGGTGGGTGCTCACGTTGTTTTTAACCATTCCCTCAAACGCAAAGATGGCGCGTCCGTGCCGGTTGAAATCAGCAGTCGGTTGATTGACCTGGGAGGCCGCAAAGTCATTCAAAGTTTTGTGCGCGACATCACCGAGCGCATCAAGGCAGAAGAAAAAATACGTCGGGCCAACCGCTTGTATGCGGTGTTAAGCCAGGTTAATCAGGCAATTGTTCGGGTCGATAACAAAGAGGTATTGTTTCGGGATATTTGCCAGATATTCATTGAATTTGGCGGCTTTGAGCTGGCGTGGATTGGACGTATTAATGCAGCTACACAGGCCCTTGAGCCGCTAGTCTTTGCGGGCAACGAAGCCGGGTATTTAAAGGCCGTTCGTATTTCTACACTTAAGATGCACGCCACGGGGCTGGGGCCAAGCGGCATGGCAGTTCGTCAGGGAAAGTGCATTGCTATGAACGATATTGCGCACAATCCCAGGTTTCAACCCTGGCGAGAAGAGGCGCTAAAACGTGGATATCGTTCCAGCGCGGCTGTTCCCATCAGCGCAAATGATGGGGTTATTGGTGTGCTCAACCTTTATTCTGCCGACCCTCATTTTTTCAATGAAGATGAAATTAAGCTACTGGAAGAAGTTGGCTCAGATATTTCATTCGCCCTGGACACGCTAGCGCAAGAAGCGCAGCGCAAACAAATAGAGGCCGCCCAGGCCGCTGTTTATAGAATTTCAGAGGTGGCGAACACAGTCAAAAACCTGGATGATCTATTCCCCCAAATACATGCCATTGTTGGCGAACTGATGCCCACGCACAATTTTTATATTGCCCTGTACGATGAAGTCACCGATATGCTTAGCTTCCCTTATTTCATTGATGAACATGACCCGCAACCACCACCCCATCGCCCCAGCAAGGGACTGACAGAATACGTTTTGCGTACCGGCGAATCATTATTGGCCGCTTCTGGCGTGCTGCAAAAGCTTGTCGAAGAAGAGGCGCTTGAACCGGGCGGAACCTCGGTGCTCGATTGGGTGGGTGTGCCGTTGAGAATGCACGGAAAAATTCTTGGCGTTCTCAGCGTCCAGAGCTACACCGAAAGCAACCGCTACGGCGAACGAGAGAAGGCCCTTTTGCAATTTGTCTCCGCGCAAATTGCAATGGCTATTGACCGGGTACGGGCGGATGAGGAAAAGCGCAAGTATCGTTTGCTGCTGGAAAATAGCAACGATTTTATCGCCATTGCATCGCTTGATGGGCAAGCGCTATTTGTGAACAAAGGGGGGCGCAGGCTGGTTGGTCTGGACGAAAATGAAGATGTTCGCGCTAAAGCACTGACAGATTTTCTGACGGAAGAAGGTTTGAAAACCGCGCAAACAATTGAGGTTCCGACGGTAAAGGAAAAGGGCTTTTGGAGTGGAGAGAGCACGTTGCGCCACTTCAAAACCGGCCAGGCGATTCCGGTTGATGTTCATTCTTTTTTAATCAGAGACCCTCAAAATAACCGGCCCATAGCGCTGGCAACCGCTCAACGCGACATCACAGCGCGCAGGCAAGCTGAAGCAGAACTTCGCCGCCGCAACCGTGACCTGACTCTGCTTAACCGCGTCATCGCGGCATCGGTGGCCAGTTTAGAGCCGGAAACTATTCTGAGCCATGTGTGCAAAGAATTAAGCCTGGCGTTTGAGGTTCCACAAACGCTTGCTTTTCTCTTAAATGAACGGAAAACCGTCGCTGAAGTTGTTGCTGAATACGTTGTCGATGATCGTTCATCAATATTGAACGGCAAAATTGCCGTGAGAAACGTTGTTGCGATCCGAGAGCTATTTGCGCAAAAAAAACCGCTGGTGGTAGATGATGCCCGGCACGACCCGCGACTGCTGCGACTACACAAGGTCCTTCGCTTGCGTGGGACGGCTTCGTTGCTTGTTGTCCCCCTGATTATTGAAAAAGAAGTGTTGGGAGCACTCATCCTCGACACGACCGCGCCGCGCCGCTTCTCTGCGGCTGAAGTAGACCTGGCACAACGCGTTGCCGATCAGGTCTCGGTTGCGCTGACTCGCTTGCGTTTAATTCAAACGCACGAGCGACTAAGTACCGCCATTGACCAGGTAGCCGAAAGCGTGATCGTCGCCGACGCGGCCGGCAACATCATCTACGTTAATCCTTTTTTTGAAGCGGTAACCGGCTACACCTGCGCTGAGGTGTTGGGTAAGAATGTGAATATCGTAAAAAGCGACAAGCAAGATAACGCTTTTTACAAAGAGCTGTGGGACACCATTACTTCTGGAAAAGTATGGCACAACCGGATTATCAACAAAAAGAAAGATGGCACGTTGTTTACAGAAGATACTACCATCAGTCCGGTGCGGGATAGTCGGGGCAAAATTGCAAACTACGTTGCCGTTAAACGAGACATTACCAAAGAGTTAGAATTGGAAAACCAGTACCGTCAGGCGCAAAAAATGGATGCTATTGGGCAATTAACCGGCGGCATTGCCCATGATTTTAACAATTTGCTAACAGCCATCAACGGATACGCCGAGCTGCTTTGTCGGCAGCCGCAACTCCAATCTTCGCATAGAGAAATGGTAGAAAACATCCTCAAATCAGGTCAGCGCGCGGCCGATTTAACCCGTCAACTATTAGCTTTCAGCCGGAAGCAAATTATTCAACCCAAAATACTTGATCTGAATGACGTCGTTTCTGATTTGGGTAAAATGTTGCGGCGCATCATTGGCGAAACTATTCAGCTTAATATGTTCCTGGCTTCCGGGCTGGCGATGATAAAAGTAGACCCCACGCAAGTAGAGCAGGTAATTGTTAATTTGGCTGTGAATGCGCGCGACGCAATGCCCGCCGGGGGGCAGTTGACCATTGAAACATCGAACGCCCTCCTTGATGAAAGTGCGTCGACGCAGCACATTGAGCTTCAACCCGGCAGGTATGTGCAACTTACCGTCACCGATACTGGCGTTGGAATGGACAAAGAGACGTTGGCGCACATCTTTGAGCCATTTTTTACCACAAAAGAGGTGGGCAAAGGGACGGGATTGGGGTTGGCAACTGTTTATGGTATTGTTAAGCAACATGACGGCGACGTGTGGGTGTATAGCGAGCCGGGAGTGGGGACCACATTTAAGATATTCTGGCCGTGTATCGAAGAAACACCAATGGCAACTCAGGATACAGATAATATTGTACCCTTGCCCTTGCCCGGGGGAACGGAGACGATCCTCGTTGTTGATGATGATGAAGGCGTGCGCACTATGGCAGTGGTGGCCTTGCGTGAACAAGGGTACACGGTACTGGAGGCGGCCAATGGCGCGGAAGTTTTGCAAATGCCGCAAAATCGGCTGGAGAATGTAAGTTTGTTGCTCACCGATGTTGTGATGCCCGAAATGAACGGCAAGGCGTTGGCCGACCGGCTCAAACAAAGGCAACCACAAATCAAAGTTCTATTTATATCAGGGTATACGGAAGATACAATTGCTCACCACAATGTCTTGGACCCCAATATATGGTTTTTGCACAAGCCCTTTACCTTTACGAAGTTGTTGTGGAAGATTAGAGAGATTTTGGACGGGAACAAGGAGGCATAGAGATAAAACCGGAACTGCTGCAAACCTTGCAGGCTGAATAATTTTGGCATAAACTTGCAAGGAAACAAAAATATTTTTGTGGTATAGTGAAAAGGAAGCGCCGGTTGATGTAAGGCTCACCGTTGTGTCATCGTGGTGAATTCGTATTGCGAGAGTGCGAAACTGAAGGTATAATAAACTACACGAACACAGTCGAAAAGCTGTTGGGGTTCAGGAGAGGGAGATTCGGTGTGCTATTCCTTGTTACTTGTTGAGAACGAAACATCTGAGTATGAGTCGTTGCAAAAAACGCTGGCAGACTGTGGCTATACTGTGCGAGTAGTTCATACCAACCAGGAAATAAATACAGCGCTTGCAACTCGTTGGCCGGATGTGATTATTTTCAATTTTGCCCAGGGTCTACTGAACCCGGCGGTATTGCGCCAGGCCCTTGCCGAAACTCAATTAGACATCCCCTGCCTGGCTGTAGTTGACAATAATATCGTGCCTCCTAATTTGAAGGTGGATCTGTTGGTACATACGCTGTCTGAGAACGAGTTGGCGGAACAAATACCTGAAATTATCAATCACGAACGCTTTGTACGGTTTGGGGAGTTTGTTCTTGATACGCACAAAAAAACAATGCGTCGGGCAAATACCATCCATCCCTTAACCCCAAAGCTTTTTCAATTGCTTGTATTATTGCTCAAGAATCAGGGGCAAATTGTTTACCGCAAAACAATTATGCAAGAAGTATGGGATACCGACTATATGGGTGATACCCGTACCCTCGACGTGCATGTCCGTTGGTTGAGAGAGAAAATAGAAGATAATCCCAGCCGCCCTCGACACCTCCTCACCGTGCGCGGAGCCGGCTACCGATTTATTGTCAACCCAGACGACAATTAAAACTAATTTAAAAAATGCCAGATTGAAGATTACCGCCAATCTTGTTTCCCGGTAGTCTCTCTTTTGCGTGTTGGTGATATTTTGCCAATCAATTGTAGAAAACAACGAACAATGAAGCTGTCATCTACCTTTGTCACCATGGTGTTGCTGGTGTTGATTGTAACCGCGTGCAGCACCGCTTCCCCTGCTTCTAATTCTATCCCGGTTCCAACAGGCCCGGCGCGGCCGCAACCTACCGCGCCGTCGACTGCGGCTACCCCCACCTCCGACCGGGTGCTTTTTGAAAATATTCCCCGCCAAACCTATACTGACCCGGCAGCACAATTCTCCATCGAATTTCCTGCCAATTGGCAACCTGTGCCTCAACCCACTGGCGGAGTGGTTTTTATTGACCCCACGCATCGAGCGGCGTTTGGGGTGCAGTTCACACCCACAGACCGCCAATTGCCACCGGAGGCACTGGAAGACGTGGCGGTGCAATATGCCCGGCGCAATTTTGGTGATGACCCGTCGTTTGCCATTATGAGCCGGACGGCAGGTGTTGTACAATTTGCCAGCACCGACCCCAACCTGGGACACGCCATTTTTGAAGTGACAGCCACCCAACATGGGCAGATGGTTTACCTGACGCAAATTACGGTAGTGGATGCCCTGTGGAACACCACCGCCTCCGCTCTGCGAAACCTGACGGTCAGCCTGCAAGTGTTGAAAACCACTCCCGTCAGCCCGGTTCCCACCGCTACGCTGCCCCCTTCGTGGCTGCTGTACACCAATCCCGCTTACCACGTGGCATTTCTGTACCCCAGCAATTGGGAACTCAGTGAAACTGAAAATACGGTGCAGGTCGTGTGGACAGCGCAAAAGTTCACCTTCGCCGTGAAATTTCTCCTCGCGCCGGGAGGGATGACGCTGGCAAAAGTGGAAGCCTCGGTGCAGGATAGACTGGATTCGTTGGCAGATGCCCACGCCGATTTTGCAGCCTCCCCCATCACCGAATATCAAGTGGCGGACGCAACGGGCTACACCGCCGACTATCGCTACACCGATGCCGACGGGGTCCCGTTGGTGGGTTCCGTCATCGCGGTAGAAAAAGATGGCACGCTCTATCACGTCTCGCTCATTGCCCCGCAACTCACCGCGCAAGTATCGCTAGATTGGTTCAATCCAATGCTAGAAAGTTTCAAAATAGTGAAATAGAGAAAAAACTGTTGCCAGCCGCATCGCTACTTGCGTTCTAGTTGCTTATTTTTGCCACAGGAGAAATTTATGTCCCTCACTATCCCCGCCGAGTTTTGGACGGAACTCCGCCAGCACGTTCAAGGTGATGTGAAAAACGATTTATACAGCCGCACCGTGTACAGCACCGACGCTTCCAACTATCAGGTGCAGCCATTGGGCGTATTCTTCCCCCGTCACGCCGATGACATTCAAGGGGCAATAGAAATTGCTGCCAAACATCGTGTGCCGATGCTGGTGCGCGGTGCAGGGACGAGTCTCGCCGGACAAGCGGTCAACGAAGCCCTCATCATCGACGCCAGCCGCCACATGACCCGCGTTTTGGAAATCAACACCGCTGAGAAATGGGCACGGGTGCAGCCCGGTTTGGTGCTCGATCACCTGAACAACCGCCTGGCAGCGGTGGGGTTGAAATATGGCCCCGACCCCGCCAGCAGCAATCGCGCCACGCTGGGGGGGATTGTGGGCAACAACTCCACCGGCTCGCATTCCATTGTGTACGGAATGACCGCCGACCATATTCTGAAAACAAATGTCGTGCTCAGCGATGGGACTACAGCTCGTTTCGCTCCGTTAAAACCCGCCGAACTTGCTCACTTCCAATCGAAACGCGGGTTGGAGGGGGTTATCTATCGCCGGCTGGACGAAATCCTGTTGCAAAAAAAGGCCGCCATCGAAGCCGGAACGCCCTCGCACTGGCGGCGCTGCGGCGGGTATAACCTCGACCGGCTCATCAATACCGATACCCTCAATCTGGCGCAACTGATGGTGGGCTCAGAAAGCACCCTCGCCGCCGTTACCGAAATTACCCTGAATTTGGTGGAAAAACCAAAAGCAACTGCGCTGGCAGTAGTGCATTTTGCTTCGGTGATGGCGGCACTGGAGGCCGTGCCATTGTTGCTGGAAACCAACCCTTCTGCAGTGGAATTAATAGACAAATTGGCGCTGCAAATGTGCCGTGAAGTGCCGGAGTATGCCCGTCAGCTTACTTTTTTGGAAGGCAAACCAAATGCTATTTTGGTGACTGAGTACACCGGCAACACACCAGCGGATGTGCAGGCGAACCTGACTGCGCTGGATGATTTTTTGCAGCGGCACAAACTTGGCACGGCATGTGTCCGCGCCGAAACCGATACCCAGCAGGCGAATGTGTGGGCGGTGCGCAAAAATAGTTTGGGGCTGCTGATGCGTGTCAAAGGTGATTACAAGCCGTTGCCCTTTGTGGAAGATTCTGCCGTGCCGGTGGAACATTTGGCCGAATATATCGGTCAGATTGAACAAATTTGCCGCGAGTTGGATACGCGGGTAGTGTATTATGCCCACGCCAGCGCGGGTTGTTTGCACGTGCGTCCACTGGTGAATCTGAAAACACAGGATGGCATTGACAAAATGGAAACTATCAGCCGGACGGTGGCGGAACTGGTAGCGGGGTACGGCGGCGCGTGGAGCAGCGAACACGGCGACGGGCGAGCGCGCAGTTGGCTGAATGAACAATTTTACGGTGCTGAACTGTACGATGCGTTTCAGCAGGTGAAAACCGTGTTTGACCCACATAATCTACTGAACCCCGGCAACATTGTCAATGCCGCCCCGATGACCGAAAATTTGCGCTACGGTGCGGGCTACCAGACCATCGCGTTGAAAACACACCTCGATTTCTCGGCGGAGGGCGGGTTTGCAGCGGCGGTGGAAGCCTGTAATGGTGCAGCGGTGTGTCGCAAAGACGCCGGCAATATGTGCCCATCGTACATGGTCACCAGAGATGAAGAACACTCCACGCGGGGACGGTCGAATCTGTTGCGGGCGGCGCTTGCGGGCCGCATTCCGCACGCAGAGTTGTTCGGCGAGCGAATGTATCAGACGCTGGATTTGTGCGTTGCGTGCAAAGCGTGCAAATCAGAATGCCCCTCATCGGTGGATATGGCGAAGCTCAAAACCGAGTTTCTGACCCATTATTACAAGGAACACCCCCTCCCCTTGCGCTCGCGCCTGTTCGCCGATTTCGGCGCATTGAGCCGTTTGGCGTCGGGGCCGCAGGCGCCGGTCGTCAACTGGGTGATGCGGCAAAAATGGGCGCGCCAATTGATGGAACGCTGGGTGGGAATTGACCATCGCCGTGAGCTGCCACCCTTCGCGCGGCAATCGTTTGTGGCGTGGTTCAAATTGCGGCACGATGCCCCCGCACCCACCGCTGGCCGTCCACCGGTGGTGTTGCTGCACGATACGGTGAACACCTACAACCACCCCGAAGTGTCCATTGCTGCCACGCGGGTGTTGGAAGCGGCAGGGTTTCGGGTGTTGTTGCCGGGGCACAAGGACGTGGGACGCCCCGCCATTTCAAAAGGTCTCATCAATTTGGCAAAAGCGCTGGCAGAAGATACACTTTCGCGGCTGGAGCCGTTTGCCCGCGATGGTATCCCCATTATCGGGTTGGAACCAAGCGATGTTTCGGCGCTGAAAGACGATTATTTTTCAATGTTGCCTGGCAATCCGGTGCTGAAACTGGTGGCAGATGTGTCCGTCACGTTTGAGGAATTTATGGCATCGCTGGCGGATGACCCAAATTTCAGCCTGCCAATTGTTTCCGCCCCGCAGAAAATCTTGTTGCATGGACACTGTCACCAAAAGGCGCTCATCGGCACCGACCCCGCCAAAAAGACGCTCTCGCTGTTGGGGGATGTGGATATTCAGGAAGTGGATTCGGGCTGTTGCGGCATGGCGGGTTCGTTTGGCTATGAAGCCGAACATTATGAGCTTTCGCTGGCGATGGGCGAGCGCGTACTTTTCCCGGCGGTGCGGCAGGCGGAAGAAGACCGGGTGGTGGTGGCAGCGGGCGTGAGTTGCCAGCACCAAATTGAACACGGAACCCGGCGGCACGCCCTGCACCCGGCGCAAGTGCTGGCCAACGCGCTCAAACAGTGGTGACGCGGTATGCCATTGCGAAGCCCGCTGTTTGCGCCACAGGTCATGTGTTTTTTGTAGGGACAGAGCAGTGCTCTGTCCCTACCTTCGGCTCAAATATTGATTTCAGCGCAGACCCCCTGAATTCTCGTTGAGCCACATTTTCTTGCAACCCTTCGGCTGATTTTGCGTATAGAATGGTGAACGCGGATGCCGTGTGTCGCGCGAATCATCATTACTATGAAAGGAAGCTCAATGGGTTGCGGACGATTAATTCTGGCAATAGTATTTCCACCACTGGCGGTGTTGGATAGAGGCTGTGGCGCAATTGTGGTTGTCACCCTGCTGACAATTTTGGGCTGGATTCCGGGTGTCATCGGCGCAATTGTGTTGAACGACCGGGCATTTCGCGGATACCGGTGACTGCTCCCACGACGCCGCCATCACTGCAGAAAGGCAATGACACTATGAAAATGCAACGGGTAGTTGTCACCGGGATGGGGGCGGTGTCTCCATTGGGCAATGATGTTCCCTCCACTTGGGATGGATTGGTGCGCGGCGTGTGCGGCGTAGATGCCATCACCCATTTTGATACGGCGGATTTTCCTACCAAAATTGCCGCCGAAGTGAAAAATTTTGACCCCACACACTATACCAGCAAAAAAAACGCCCGGCGATTGAGCCATTTTATTTTGATGGCGCTGGCGTCGGCAAAACAGGCGGCAGATGACGCTGCGCTGGATACGGCGATGGAAGACCCGACTCGCGTCGGGGCGGAAATCGGCAGCGCGTTGGGCGGATTGCCGACCATCGAAACGCAGAGCGTGATTTTGCACCGCGACGGCTACCGCAAGCTCAACCCTACGCTGATTCCATCCACGTTGGTGAATATGGCGGCGTGTTTCAGCGGCATCAACTTTAATATTCTGGGGCCGACCAGCGCGCCAGTGGCGGCGTGCGCCACTGGCATTGTGGCTATTGGTGAAGCGGCGCGGCGCATCATGCTGGGCGATGTGGATGTGATGTTTGCTGGGGCCGCCGACAGCGCCATCAACCCGCTGGCGGTACTGGGGTTCCATCGGTTGGGCGCGCTCACCGCGCGAAACGACACGCCGGAACGCGCCATCACCCCCTTTGATGCCAGCCGCGACGGCACGGTGTTGGGTGAAGGGGCAGCGGTGCTGATACTGGAATCGCTGGCGCACGCGCAGGCTCGCGGCGCGCGCATTCTGGCGGAAGTAGTGGGCTATGCCATCACCGCCGATGCGTACCATATTTCTGCCCCTGCGCCCGACGCTATGGGCGCAACCCGATGTATGCAAAACGCCATCCGCAGTGCGGGTATCTCCCCCGCCGATGTGGGCTACATTGCTGCGCATGGCACGGGGACGCCCCTGAACGATTCATCGGAAACCACCGCCATTAAAAAAGTATTTGGCGCGGCGGCACAGAATGTACTCATCAGTTCGCAGAAAAGCATGCTGGGGCATACCCTCGGCGCGGCGGGGGCGCTGGCATCGGTGGCGGTGATAAAAACGCTGGAAATCGGTATCGTCTCGCCCACTATCGGGCTGGAAACCCCCGACCCTGCCTGCGATTTGGATTATGTCCCGAACGTGGCTCGGCGGGCGGATGTGCGCTTCGGTATGGCCAATGCGTTTGGGTTCGGCGGGCAAAATGCTAGTATAATTTTCAAAAAGTGGGATGTCTGAAAATTTGCGCATTTGCAAAAATATGC
>CAYPUV010000097.1:0-13726 GCA_964413895.1 uncultured Anaerolineaceae bacterium | reverse complement strand
GAGTGGTGGGTGTCGCAGTGGGTAGGTAATAAGTAGGGTTAGTCGGTTGGATATGGTGCGCCAAGCAGCCCGCTGGGGGTACAGACGGGGTTGCGGTGGGAAGCGGCGTAGGCGCGACAGGGTACGGTGTGGAAGTAGCGGTCGCCGGCGGAGCGGTCGGCACAACTGTACCAGTGGGCAGTGGCTGGGTAGGAACAGGGGTTGCCGGGGGGTTGGTTTTTGTGGGGGGCTGCCCGGCGGGCACAGAGGCGGAATTTGTTGCCCCAACTCCGGGCGATGTGGCCGTAGTTTTAATTGCCTGAATGACTGTTGCACCAGGCGTGGCAACCATTTCGGTTGGAGAAGGCGTAGCAATAATAGCCTGTTCTTGCTGGCCCAATTGACCGGAAGCCAGCACAAGCGCCACAACAACAGTGATCACAACACCTATCAAAACGCCGAAGGTTGTTATTAATTTTTGAACATCAAATTGCGTGGTGTTTTGTGGCGCATTTGACATAGTAGGAACTGCCTCTAGCGGTCAGGGTTCAAGTCTAAAGGTGGAATATCAACTTCTTCCCAGGGATCATTCACAAAATCGGCTACCAACAGCGCAAAGTAGAAGGTAGTTCCCCGCCCCATTTCTGTTTCAAACCACACTTCGCCGCCGTGTGCTTCAACAAGATGTTTTACAATGGAAAGGCCAACGCCGGTTTCGCCCAGCCCTTGAATCAAAGGGCGGTCCGCTTTGTAGAAGCGGTCAAACACGCGATCCATATCTTTTTCGGCAATACCGCCCCCGCTATCTGTAACCGCAATTCTCAACCATTTTTCTTCTTCGGTCGCGTTCGCACTGGTTAAATGGCTATTGGTGACAACTGCGCTCACCTTTATCAGGCCTCCCACCGGCGTACTTTTGGCAGCATTACTGAGCAAATTTAACAGCACTTGCTGCATCGCCGTTGAGTCTGCCTCCACGACAGGCATTTGTGCAGGCAAATCTAATTGCAACTGAATTTCTTTTTCCTGGAATTGGGATTTGGCACTAATAATGGCATCTTCAATTATTTCTGCCATATCAACTGGCGTAGGATTTATTTCTAATTGACCGGCATCAATTGCGGCGATACCGATCAAATCATTGAGCAAGCTATCCATCCGTTCAATATTAGCTTTAACGCGCTGCAAAAACTTACGTTGCATATCGCCAATCATCCCCACCGATTCCCCAAGCAGCAGATCAACATAGCCAATAATAGAAGTCATCGGGGTGCGGAGTTCTTGCGCCAACGAAGCAATAAATTCGTCGCGTGCCTGCTGGTTTTCAAATTCTTCGGTGGCATCGTACAGAATGACAACGCTGCCTGTAATTCTTCCGTTGCCCGGGTCGGTAATGGGAGAAATGGTCGCTTTTATAATGCGCTCATCCAGCTGCAACGTGGTGGAAACCAATGTGGCTTCTGCCGTGGAGACTTTTTTGATGGCGTGTTCCCATGCTTCGTCCTCGATAAGTTCATCCAGCCTGGTGCCGATTAATTTACTTCCAGGCTCGTTGAACAATTTGGCGGTAGCTGCGTTGACGCGATTTATTTTCCCTTTTCCATCGCTTACCAACACCCCGCACGATAGATTCTCCAGTTCCTGGCTCACCTGCGGGCTGGTTATTGAAGTTGGCATATTGGCCATCTTCTGTATTTTTAGGCGGCTGAGTTTTAGTGCCCGGGCCAGTTTGCGGCTTCGTTGTTCGGCAGCTCGTAAGGCATCGTTCAATCTTTCAGTTTCGGCGGCCTCAAATGCCAAATCTTGAAGTTGACTGCGCAATGTTTGCAATTCTGCTTCGGCTTGCTGCAATTTTACCAACTGCTTCTTCTGCGATTCGGTGGCCCCGGACAACCGCTGGTTTCTGGCGGCCAGCTGCTCGAATTTTGTTTGAACAATTTTTAATTGTTGGTTTAATTGCTTCACCTGCTGTTGATAGCCTGTTAATTCTTTTTGACTTTTGCGCGCCAGTGTTTCTTGCTCGTAAAGTCGTTGTGACATGATGGTTGTTTCCTGGCGGCTTTTTTTCAGTTCTACTTCCAGGGCAGCGGTTCGTCTGCGGGTTTCTTTCTCGTGGTTGCGGAGGGTGAACACAAGCTTTTGGGATTTTTTTACCAGGCCTTGATACCTGCGAGCATTATCAATCGCCACGGCAATTTGGTTGGCCATCGTTTTTATCAGCCGCAGTTCAGTAGCGCTGAATGGACGTTTTGAACTAGCATTTCCCACAATCAAAACGCCAATGGCTGCACCCTGTAGCACCAGGGGTTGGATAACAATTGGACCTGTTTCTTTAGATGCCCCCATCATTGCAAACAAAAATTGCAACTGCGGATTGTTGTACCCTTTGTTAACTTCCACCTGGCGCAATCGCTCCATGGCATGTTTAAGTGCCGGTTGCTCGCCGGTGGGGAAGGTAACGGCTTCGCCGCGTCCTTTGCGCTGTGGATTGCACGAAGCAACCATCCGCAAAAGGGTTGGTTCGTTTTCTTCGTGCAAGGCAATGGCACTTTGATCGACATTGAGTGCCTGCACCACAGCTTTGGCTGCGCCGTCTAAAACATCCGGCAAATCCAGGGAAGCCACAATATTTTTGGTCGCTTCAAACAAGCCAATTAGCCCCTGAATTTGTTCTTGTGACGCCTCGCTTAAACTGGCCAAGGCCCGGCTTTGCACATCAAGTGATTCAACAAGATTTTGAAAGACCGCCACGACCAGAAGCGGGTAGGCTATTAGCTCGGTCAAGCGAATGCCAACAACGCTATTATTGGCGGAAGCTCCGGTTGCAGCCAACACAAGAGCGATGACACCTCCGGTGGCCAACACAAAAAACGCGGTAATGGTTAACGCATCCTCGGCGGTGAACTTTCGCGCCACAGCGAGCAAAAACAGTGCGCCCACAACTACCAGTTGCCACAACATCCATGTGCCGGCCAACAATTCGTTGTCGGTCACAGTTGCCGCCATCAAAACGCCAAGTGCAAGCAGGGTATTGACCGTAACAAAAACGCTCGGTAGAATACGATTGTGGTAAAAATATGGGGAAAACCCCCATATCAAAATCCCCAGCGAGATTACGGCCAGGGTCTCTTCAAGTGAGATTCGGGTAAAGCCGGTTGAAAGCGCAGCCAATAGCCAAAACAAAAGCCGCGCCCCCCCCAACACACCAAACGCAACCGCCAATCGTCGCGCTTGCAACGACAAACTTCGTTGCCAATGTCCCCAGGCCAACGCAAACAAGGCTTCGACAGCAAATAAGGTAAATAAAAAGTACGCAACAGAAAACCCAGCAGTATTTAAGATTGTCACTATGGCTCCCTAACTTTTTGGTTCGTACCCATTATACCATAGGTAAAAAGGGTTATACAACCATATATGTTATAATGTAAACATTGATCATTATTAGTGTAGGATGCCAGTATCGTTTTTTATTTGAGGTGTGCCGTGCAAATGATAATTGATGGGCACAATCTAATTGGAAGCCTTCCTGATATACAGCTTGATGATGCAAACGACGAAGACAAACTAATTCTAAAGCTGAAACAATACCATGCGCGCACGGGTCGGCGCATGACGGTTGTTTTCGATCCGGGGGGAAGCTATAAACCGGCAAAAAAACAAACCCGGGGCGGTATCACCGTTCAATATGCTCCCTACGGCAAAACTGCCGACCAGGTAATTATTCGCCGCTTGCGCAAAACAAAAAACCCTCAGCAACTGCTGGTTGTTACATCAGACCGAGCCATCCAGCGCGTGGCTCATCAAGCTAGAGCCGCCATAATGTCATCTGCCGATTTCGCAGCGCAACTGATGGCCCCGCTTCCGTCAAGCGTTGACGACTCTGAAATCACCCTGTCTGAAGAGGAAATTGACGAATGGCTCTCATTATTCAACCAACATGACACCTAGCGGGTGAGGGATGAAAAAATATCGCGTATTCCCATAATTTTGACAAAAACTTTACCGACACTGCGTAAGGTGAGTGAGTAATCGTGACATCTGGCGCTAGCTTCGCTTGCATTTTTGGCTATGGCTGCTAACATATCATCGAATGATGATATGTTAATATGATAAAGGATCCGAAAAATGCTAATAACCGCTAATGTCCAATCTGTTGATTTGCAAGCCAAACTCTTTCGTGGTTTTGCCGATACCTCCCGGCTCGCCATTCTGGAAGCCATCCACGAGGGACCTCTGACCGTGGGGGAAATCGTCACCGCGACCGGTCTCTCCCAATCCAATGCCTCTAATCACCTGGGATGCTTGCGCGATTGCGGGCTGGTCACCGCGCGTCAGCAGGGGCGCTATGTCTACTATCAGCTCAGCGATGAGCGGGTGGCAACCCTGCTCCGTTTGGCAGATGAACTCTTGGCAGATGTGGCAAAAAGCGTGTACGTATGCACCCGCTACAATGCCCCCGATTAAACAGCGTCAAAGCGAATATCCATCACGAATAGCACAAATGAACGAATGACACAAAGTTTTTATTGACGAAAGTATCTATTCCGTTACACAGAGAAACACGGAGAAAACACAAAGACACACCGAGAGAAACAAAAAATTATCGTAAAAATCTCCTTATCTCTGTGAAACCTCTGTGTGACAACTTCCGGAGGAACAAAAATGCCTGAATCATCCAAAACATTTGAACTCCGCGTCGGCAATCTTGATTGCGAACACGATGCTGCCGCCATTGAACGCGGCTTGGCAGATTTTCCCGGCTTGAACGACCTGCAAATCTATCCCAAATCGGCGAAAGTGGTGCTGACGTTTGACCCCGCAGCAACCACCCCGGAAGCCCTGAAGCAGAAATTGAACGCGCTCGGCTTTCCGCCGCAAGCGGGATTGACCATGCCGGAACAACCGAAACCGTGGCGCAACCCCAAAGTGCTGACATCCGTCGCGTCCGGAGTACTGTTGCTGGTCGGCTGGCTCATCGGTTTGGCAGGCGCGCCGGAGACGGTTTCGCTGGCAATTTACCTCGCCGCAATTCTCATCGGTGGCTATTATTTTGGACGGGA
Organism: uncultured Anaerolineaceae bacterium; assembly: GCA_964413895.1. Classification (GTDB taxonomy): domain Bacteria; phylum Chloroflexota; class Anaerolineae; order 4572-78; family 4572-78; genus JANTHQ01. The sequence goes on along the minus strand of CAYPUV010000097.1, from coordinate 8,687 downwards.
AGCGCTGGAAGAACTGATTTTCGAGCGGGAAATCGGCATCGAATTGCTGATGGCAGTCGCCGCTGTCACTGCCACGGCAATGGGACAAGCCGTCGAAGGCGCGATGTTGGTCTTCCTCTATTCCATCAGTGAAGCCGCCGAAGGCTACACCGAAGAGAAAACCCGCTCCGCCGTGAAGGCATTGATGGATTTGGCGCCCAAAGTGGCATTGGTGCGGCGCAACGGCGGCGAAGTGGAAATTCCGGTGGACGAAGTGGCAGTGGGCGATGTGTTCATCGTCAAACCGGGGCAATCCGTGCCCACCGACGGCGAGGTCATCGCAGGGGCGTCCGGTGTCAACCAGGCGCCGGTCACGGGCGAGAGCGTGCCCGTTGAAAAACAATCGGGCGATACCGTTTTTGCCGGCAGCATCAACGGCGCAGGGGCGCTGGAAGTGCGCGCCACCAAAGCCTTCGCCGACAACACCATCAGCCGTATCATCCAAATGGTGGAAGAAGCGCAGGAGCGCAAAGGGCAGAGCCAGCGGTTCATCGAGCGTTTCGGCGCGCGCTACAGCCCCCTTGTGCTGCTGATTGGCATGCTCATTGCCATTGTGCCGCCGCTGCTGTTCGGCGCGGATTGGGTCACGTGGATTACGCGGGCGACCGTCTTCATCGTTGCCGCCGCCCCGTGCGCGCTGGTCATTTCCATTCCGATTACCTTGGTTGCCACCCTGGGCACCGGTGCGCGGCAGGGCGTGCTGATAAAAGGCGGGATGTATGTCGAAGAACTGGCGAAAGTGAAAGTTGTGGCATTGGACAAAACCGGCACGCTCACCAAAGGCGAACCGGATGTGACCGATGTTATCCCCATTTCCGGCAAAATGATGAGCGACGCGCAATTACTGGCGCTCGCCGCCGGTATCGAGCGGCGCAGTCAGCACCCGCTGGCGCAGGCGATTGCCCGGCACGCGGAAGCGCAGGGCGTGACCCCGGTTGAAGTCACGGACTTTCGCTCGCTGACCGGCGCAGGCGTTTCGGCAAAATATAACGGGCAAGCGGTCTATGTCGGCAGCCCGGACTTTTTCCGCACGCAATTGAATCAAACGCCGGGCGCGCACGCCGACGCCCTTCAATCGTTGCAGGCAGCGGGAAAAACCGTGGTGCTGGTCGGTGATGAAAATGCGGTGTGGGGGATGGTCGCCATCCGGGACAACATCCGCCCCAATGCCCGCCGCGCCATTGACGCGCTGCACGCCGCCGGGGTGGAAAAAGTGGCGATGCTCACCGGCGACAACGAGCGCACCGCCCAAGCCATCGCCCGTGAATTGGGGCTGGACGAGGTGCATGCCGACCTGAAACCGGAAGATAAAGTAAGCCGGGTGCGCGAACTGGCGGCACGCTACGGGCACGTGGCAATGGTCGGCGACGGGGTGAACGACGCGCCCGCACTGGCAGAAGCGACAGTCGGCGTGGCGATGGGCGCCGCCGGCACCGATGTGGCGCTGGAAACCGCCGATGTGGCATTGATGGCGGATGATTTGGAAAAACTGGCGTATGCGCTCCGGCTGGCAAAGCGGAATCAATCGGTGGTCGACCAAAATCTGGGATTGTCGGCAATCGTCATCGGCGCGCTGGTCATCGGTGCAGTTGCCGGTTGGTTCACCCTGCCCGTCGCCGTGCTGGGGCACGAAATCAGCGAATTTGTGGTCATCGGCAGTGGGTTGCGCATGCTGCGTGTTTGAAACCTTAAAATTGACTTTACCCAAAGGGCACAGGTGCAACAGCCCTGGACGACTGGATGGCTGTTTGGACGAAAACAGTAAAATCAAGTAGAATTTTTAATGCGTTGCTGTTTTACAAATTGGGAGAAAAATGATGCGCCGTTTACTTTGTATATTTGGCCTGGGACTGGCCCTGTTAGTCCTAGCCGCCTGCAACCGGCCCGATTACCCCACCGTGCAACTCAACGTAGAAGCCCTGGGCGCCGTTGTTGCCGCCGACCGCGCCCCCGGCAAGCTGCCCCTGCGCGTGGCCGTGGCCGCGGTCATCTCACCCAAAGCCACCTTTGATACCTACAGTCCCCTGCTCGATTACCTGGCCCGCCAACTGGACCGCCCCGTAGAACTGTTGCAGCGCCCCACCTACGCCGAAATCAATGAACTGCTACGCACTGGCCAGGCCGATGTGGGCTTTGTTTGCGGCGGGGCCTTTGTTGAAGGCGAACGCGAACAATACCTGGAATTGCTGACCGTGCCGGAAATCGGCGGCACAACCACCTATCAAGCCCTGATTATTGTCCCGGCTGATAGCTCTGCCCAAAACTTTGCCGATTTGCGCGGCCAGCGTTTCGCCTTCACCGACCCGCTTTCAAACTCCGGGCGGCTGTACGTGCAGTACCACCTGGCTCAAATGGATGAAACCCCAAAATCTTTCTTCAGCGAAACCATTTACACCTACAGCCACGATAACAGCATTCACGCCGTGGCCGATGGGATTGTGGACGGGGCTACTGTTGACTCCCTGGTGTACGATGCCCTGCTGAGGCTTGAACCGGCCCTGGCCCACCAACTGCGAGTGATTGAACGCTCCCCTGACTTTGGCATTCCCCCCGTGGCAGTTCATCCCGACCTTGACCCCGTCTTAAAAACGGCCCTGGGTCAGGCTCTGCTAGATATGCATCGGGACCCGCAGGGCCGGCAAGCCCTGGCCACGTTGTATGTAACTCGCTTTGTTCCCCCTGACCCCGCCGCCTATGAAGACATCCGCCACATGGCCGCCCAGGTTCGCGGTTGGCGTTAAGTCGCCAAATCTGGCATAATGTTATCAGGAAGTAAGGAGTAAAGGTGAATTTTCTTACTCCCTACTTCTAAATTTGTGACTCAACCCGTAAAATTTAATCTGATGACCATCCAACTATCCCGCTGGCGACGCTGGGGCCGTGTGTTGTGGCATCGCGTCACCGGCATCTCTATTCGATACAAATTATTGGGCATGGTGTTGGCCGCTATTTTGCTGTTGGGGCTGGCCGTCACCGTTCAAACCCAGGCCGAACTGGCCCGCGACCTGCGCCAGAGCCTGGAAGAACGCGGCGTTGCCCTTACCCGTGACCTGTCTGAAGACGCCACCGACCTGATTCTGACCCAAAACATTTTTGGTCTGTATCAGGAGATTCGTGCTACGCTGGAAAACAACCCCGATGTGCGCTACGTCTTCATTCTAAACCCGCAGGGGCAGGTTGTGGCCCATTCCTTTCCCAACCGCCTGCCGCCCGATTTACTCACAGCCAACCTGCTGCCCTCCGGCCAACCCTGGCAAGTGCAAATTCTCAACAGTGAAGAAGGACTCATCACCGACGTGGCCGCCCCTATTTTTGAGGGCAAACTGGGCGTGGTGCGGCTAGGTCTTTCTCACCGCCGCCTGGAAACAATGGTTAACGAGGCCACGCGCCGCCTGCTGTTAATCACCCTGGCAGCCTTGCTGGTCGGGAGCGTAACGGTGCTGCTGTTGACCCGCGTGTTAACTCGCCCCATCTTTGAGCTGGTAGCCGCCGCCCGCGCCGTGGGACAGGGCAATCTGACCCTGCGCCCGCCGGTACACATGGGTGACGAGGTGGGCGAACTGACCGCTGCCTTTAACATTATGACCGAAGACCTGGCCCGCTCCCGCGATAACCTGCTGCGCCAAAACCGCCAGCTTACGGCATTAAACAGCGTGGCTCAGGCTATCTCCGGTGCCCACTCGTTAGAAGAAGTGTTGGACGCCGCCCTGGAAAGTGTCCTGCCGGCGCTGGGCTGTTCGGCCGGGTGGGTGGTACTCAATTACGGCACTCCCCCCACCCCCCAAATTATAGCCGAACTTGGCGTCTCGAATACCTTTTTAAGCCGGGAAGCGGCGGCGGATGCCGAACCGTGCCGCTGCATAAAAATTTTGCAAGCCGAAGAAGATTGGCAGCAGCCCATTCTCCGCACCGAGTGCCCTCGCTTGCAGCGCGCCCAGGTCCAAAACGACCCTGAAGCCCGCTTTGACCGCCACCTGAGCACGCCCCTGGTTTCGCATGGCCGGCCGCTGGGCATTTTGAATCTGGCTCTGGCTGCTGGCCAATCCTTTTCGCCTGAACAAATTGAACTGGCCGGGGCCATTGGCCAGCAAGTAGGGGTGGCCATTGACGTCGAACTGCATCGCCGCCGGCTGGTGGATGAACTGGCCCGCCGCGAAGCCCTGCGCGGTCAACTGCTGGAACGGGTGCTGGCCGCCCAGGAAGAGGAACGCCGCCGCATTGCCCGCGAACTGCACGACCAGTACGCCCAGGCCCTCACCGCCCTCTCGATGGGTATTGAGGCCACCGAACGGGCGCTGCGAGCAGACCAGGCCCCCCTCAAAGCCCAACTGGATGCCGTCAAACAACTCACCGCCCACAGCCTGGACCGCACCTACGAGTTAATCTTTGACCTGCGCCCCACTACCCTGGATGACCTGGGACTGGCCCCCGCCATTCGCTGGTATGCGGAAAATCGGCTGGAACCGCTGGGCGTGCCGGTTCATTTGGAAACCGAGGGCCTGCGCCAGCGATTGTCGCCACAAATTGAAACCGCCTGTTACCGGGTTATCCAGGAAGCTCTCTTAAATGTGGCCAAGCACGCCCGCAACGCCCACGTTAACATTCGTCTGGCTGTGCAAAATGGCCGGCTGTGCGGTGAGGTGGCCGACAACGGCCCTGGTTTTGACCTGGCATCTATGCAGCAATTTGAAGTTAACGGGCGGGGTATGGGCCTGCTGGGCATGCAAGAACGGGTCGCCCTGCTGGGCGGCAGCCTGCGCATTGAAACTACCCCAGGCCGGGGAACGCGAATTTCCCTGGAAATCCCGCTGGAAAATCAGGAGGTCAGGGAGGTAGGAGATGAGAGCGCGTTAGCTCAATCTCCAATGATGGAAAAAGAATGACTAAAACGATCCGTGTGCTAATTGTAGATGATCACGCCATTGTGCGCACCGGCGTGCGGTTGCTACTTCAAGGCGAACCGGATATTGAAGTGGCAGGTGAAGCAGGCGATGGGTATGAGGCCATTGCCCAAACCGAAACCTTGCAGCCCGACGTGGTGCTGATGGATCTGGCCATGCCGGGCATCAGCGGCCTGGAAATCACTCGCGAAATCAAGCGCCGTTGGCCGCACATTCAGGTGCTGGCCCTGACCGTGCATCGCAGCAGTGATTACTTCTTCCGCATGTTGGAAGCTGGCGCCTCAGGCTACGTGCTGAAAGGTGCCGACCCCGGCGACCTGATTACCGCCGTACAAACCGTCTACCGGGGCGAGGTTTTTCTTTTCCCCTCAATGTCTACTAAATTGGTAGCCCAATACCTGCAATGGGTGCGCTCCGGCGGCGTGTCGCCCGCTTACTCTAACCTGACCGACCGCGAAGTGGAAGTGCTGCGTCTGATTGCCGAAGGTTACACCAACGCCAGAATTGGCGACCTGCTCAAGCTCAGCCCCCACACTGTGCAAACCCATCGCCGCAACATTATGGAAAAACTCAAGCTGCACGACCGGGTAGAACTGGTCAAATACGCCATGCGGCGTGGCTTAATTGAGTAAATTTCATAATCCCCTCTTAATTTCAACAATATCCCCTCCACAAGGTATATACGTTCCTTCTCCTCTGTGCCATACTTTTGTTGGATAAGCCCTTAAATTACAACAGAAGGAGGACCGCCTGTTATGAGTCAATCTCAAACCCTTGAGCTTGTGCCCGATTCTGAGGTGACAGAGTCGCGCCGCCGCTTTTTGGGCAAATTTAGCAGCGCAGTTTTTGCCGGGCTGGTGGCCCCGGCGGTGATGCAACTAACGCATAATAACTCGGTTCTGGCTGCCGAAACCCCGGCCGAAAGAGCCGTCCCCCTCTCCCCTCCGCCCGCGTCTCCCCAGGCCGGCGGCATTAAACCCATTTCCGGGGAGCAAAGTGTGGTAGACCGTATGCTGGACGACTTGCAGCGGGCGCTCAAAAAACGGGCCAACGGTGAAAAGGTGCGTTTTGGCATGGCTGTGGATTTACGAAAATGCACCGGCTGCCGGGCCTGCACCATCGCCTGCAAAGCCGAAAATATGACCCCTCCGGAAGTCTCTTACAACGTGGTGCTGGAACAGGAAATAGGAACCTATCCCAATGTCAAACGCACTTTTATGTACAAGCCCTGCTTCCATTGCGATAACCCGCCCTGCACTCCGGTTTGCCCGGTGGGGGCCACCTGGAAACGGGAAGAAGACGGCATTGTGGTGATTGATTACGATATTTGCATCGGCTGCCGCTACTGCCTGACCGCTTGCCCCTACGGCTCTCGCTTTATTGACCTGAACAAAACCTACACCGACCCGCCCCAACCCTACGAAACCTCAACCTCGCCCGAATACAACGAAAGCCGCGTCCGGGCCGAAGGCGGCTCGCCGGTGGGCAACGCCCGCAAGTGCCACTTTTGTCTGCACCGCATCTACCGGGGTATGTTGCCCGCCTGCGCCGAAACCTGCATTGGCCGGGCTATCCACTTTGGTGATTTGGACGACCCGGATGGCGTGGTTGCCAAATTAATTGCCGACCGCCCGCATATCCGGCTCAAAGAAGAGTTGGGTACCGAACCTAACGTCTATTATCTGCTGTAAAGGAGAAGACCCGCCGGTAGCGCGGGGGGAAGTGGGGGGTGTCCCCTCACACTTTCTCTCGCCACGCGGGTGGTGAAATTGTATTTTAGGAGGAAACCAATGAAACACCTTTTAACCATTGCTGCCTGGTTTGTGTTGCTGGTGGCTACAGGCGTGGGCCTGGTCGCCGTGTTAATTAGAATTGTTCAGGGGTTGGGCGTAACCAACCTTAACTATATTGTACCCTGGGGCGTGTGGGTCGCCTTTTACATTTACTTCATTGGCCTGTCCGCCGGTTCCTTCCTGCTGAGTACTATGATTTACGTCTTTGGTTTCAAAAAGTTGGAACCCATTGGCCGGCTGGCCCTCTTTTCGGCCCTGATTGCCCTGATTGCCGGCCTGAATTTTGTCTTGCTTGATCTGGGCCATATGGAACGCTTTTGGACGGTCTTTGTCAACCGCAATATGTGGTCGGTGCTGGAAATTGAAATTCACTTTTACGTGTTGTACATTGCCGTACTGCTGGCCGAACTGTGGCTGCTGATGCGCCGCGACCTGATCCGCTGTGGCCAGAGCAGCGATTGGAAAGCAAAGTTGTGCAAACTGATGGCCCTGGGCAGCCGCGACACATCAGCAGAATCCGGGACAAAGGATATGCGCCTGGTTCGTATTCTGGGCATTTTGGGCATTCCCATTGCCCTGGGAGTGCACGGCGGCACCGGAGCTATTTTTGCCGTGGTTAAAGCCCGCCCTATGTGGTACGGCCCGCTGTTCCCCATCATCTTCATTGTGTCGGCGCTGGTGTCCGGCGCGGCCCTGCTTACCTTTTTGCTGTCCTTTTTTGCCGGAAGAGATATGCCCAAAGTTCAGCGCGAAGAGTTGGTACTGACCCTGGGCAAAATTACCGCCGGCCTGCTGGCCTTTGACCTGCTGTTGATGTGGTCTGAGTTTTCGGTGGGCTTTTACGGCAACATCCCCGAAGATATTGAAGTCCTGCGTATGATGATGTTTGGCCCCTTCTGGTGGGTCTTCTGGTTTGTACAGATTATCTTTGGAGCCGTTGTGCCACTGTTCATCATTCTATTGCCGGGCACGGCTAAAAATCCACGCTGGGTGGGCTTTGCCGGGTTGATGATTGTCATCGGTATCATTGGGGTACGCCTCAACATCGTTATCCCGGCCCTGAGTTTGCCGATCCTGCCCGGTTTTGACACCGCCTACACCATGCTGCCTGCTCCTACGCAGGCCGTGCTGGCCTATCCGCCTATCGCCCTGACCTGGCTAACCCGCCTGGCCGTTGTGGCCGCCATTGTCACCCTGCTGGCATTTGGCCTCATTGCCTTGCGCCACCTGCGGGGCCAGCAAGAACACCGCTTTCAACGCGCCATCACTGCTTTAGGAACTGGTGCGGCCGCCTCCCTGTTGGTTTTTCTGTTCCTGCGCTGGAGCGGCGCCACCACCACCAGCCTTAACCTGGGCCTGACCGGCCTGGACCTGACCCACACCCCCATCAGCGGTATCCTGGGCCGCACCGAACTGCACTCCTTCTACATCCCTAGCCCCAACGAATGGCTCAGCAGCATCGGCGTTATCGGTTTATCGATACTGATGTTTATTATTGGTTATTACATTTTACCGTTAGAGACAAAAGAAGGACATTAGCCGGTAGCAAGTAGCAGATAACAGGTAGCACATTGCTAATCGCTAACTGCTATTCTTAGAGGAGTGTGATAGTCCCAAATGGGACAGCAACGAGAATGAAAATTTGACCTACCCCCACCCGCCGCCTACGGCGACTCCCTCCCCCGACATCGGGGGAGGGTTGGGGAGGGGGTTATTTTCAGAGGAGCAACCCATGACCCAAATAACCCGACGTGATTTTATAAAAACAACCGCCTTTTTGGGCGGTACGGTGGCGCTGGCTACAGGCGTAGACGGCGTATTTACCCGCCTCCAGGAAACCCCCGACGGTCTGGCCCGGCTGGATGGCACCTACGAATACCCCAACAACCAGCCGGAAAATATCATCTACTCCACCTGTCTCAACTGCCACACCGCCTGCACCATCAAGGGCAAG
>CAYPUV010000096.1:0-13790 GCA_964413895.1 uncultured Anaerolineaceae bacterium | reverse complement strand
TTTTGGCAGATGTTCCTCACCTGCCGGTGTATTTGGGCTACGCGCCGCTTAAGCAGCGCATGGGCCTTAACAGCGGCTTTGTGTTTGCTGGAAACGTCGGCTCAGATGAACGCCACGAATACTCGGTGATGGGTGATGAGGTGAACTTAACTGCCCGGCTGATGGCGGTAGCGCACGAGAGTGAAGTGCTTGTTAGCCAGAGTACCGCGCGACACGTGAGAGCAGAATTTAATTTGCAAGAAAAAAGGGCGGTGCATGTTAAAGGCAAAACCAACCTGGTGCGTAATTTTGTGGTTACAGGTGTGCGTCGGCGCTCCAACCGGTGGACAAATCTCACGTCCAATCCCATCGTCGGCAGAGAGAGCGAGCTACAAACGGGGCGCGAAGCAATTGAACAGGTCATGCAAGGACAGGGCCGTGTGTTGGTCATCAGCGGCGTGTCTGGCATTGGTAAAACCCGCCTCGCAGAAGAATTGGCCTACGTTGGCGAACAACGTGGGATGGATTTATTAGTGGGGACGTGCCTTTCTTACGGTAAAACAATGACCTATTATCCCTGGGCTGATATTCTGCGCGCGCATTTTGGCTTCAAACCCAACGATGACCCGGAAACTCGCGCGCAAGCTATTCGGCAGGGAATGGAGGCCATTGACGAAGCTGCCTGGACACCGGTTATTGCCGAGGTGGTGGGGCTAGACCTGCCAGATAATGAACTTACCCGCACGGTTGATGCCAAGCTCCGTCGCCAGCGAATTTTAGACCTTACGGTGAAGCTGTTGCAAACGCGAGCAAAAACCAGACCGGTGATGGTGGTGGTGGAAGACGCGCATTGGGCCGACCCGGCTTCGATGGATTTGATTAACTATGTGGCCCGCAACATTGCCGCCGATGCTATTTTGCTGGTCCTCCCCCATCGACCAGACCCCGATTTGCCGGACTGGACCGCATACGACCACGCCATCGCCGTGCCGTTGAATGATTTGTCCCCAGAGGCATGCATGGAAATTGTGCGCGGTATGATTGGCCCGGTAACATTACCGCCATTTTTACGCCAGCTTATTTTGAGCAAGGGTGATGGCAACCCCTTCTTTGTTGAAGAAGTGGTGCGGGTGCTGATAGATTCCAACGCATTGCAGCGGGGCGATGATGGTGCGTGGCATATTGGGAGCAATGTAGAGACCGTGGAACTGCCCGATACGGTTCACGGTATGATTATTAGCCGTATTGACCGCTTGCTAGAAGTTGACCGCCGCATTCTGCAGGTAGCATCTGTGGTGGGTAGGGTATTTGCCTTTCGCATTATCAATAGCGTTTACGTGTATGGTGAACCAAGCGCCGCCATCAAAGCCCGTTTGAACTACCTGGAAGAATTGGGATTGACTGAATTGTTCGCGCTGGAAACGCTACTCTATCGGTTTAAACATTTAACCACGCAAGAAGTAGTGTACGAGAGTTTGTCTTTTGAGCAGCGCCGTGACCTGCACCGGCGCATCGGCCAATTTATAGAACGTGCTTTTGTCGACGTGCTCGGCGAGCAAACGGACTTATTGGCTTACCATTATTTTGAAGGGCAGGCCTGGCCCAAAGCAGTGGAATACAATTTACTCGCTGCCCGCCACGCCCAGCGCGAATTTGCCAATGATACTGCTGTGGAAAGCTACCGTCGGGTATTGCAAGCTGCTGAAAAACTGGATACGCCAGAGAATACCTTTGCCGCACGGCTGGAGGCCCACGAGGCGTTGGGGGATGTATTAACTCTGTTGGGACGCTATGCTGATGCCCTGACCCATCTGGCTACGGCACGTCAAATGGTAGAAGCAGAACCGTTACAAGCGGACAACCGTCGCCGCCTGGCCGACTTGTGCCGCAAAACGGCCAGTGTGTACGAGCGCCGCAGTGAGTTCGACACCGCGTTTGAGTGGTTGCACAAAGGCTTGCATTATCTTGATGAGCGCGACCCAACCATCGAGGCTGCCCGCATTTACTTGCTGGGTGCAGGGGTGTATCGGCGGCAGGGCAAAAATGAAAATGCTGTTCAGTGGTGTGAGAAAACGTTGGCCGTTTCATCGCATATTCAATCGTATGAAGGGCAACAAACAATCGCGCAAGCATATTACAACCTGGCGGGAATTTACACGCGGTACGGAGATTTGCGCCGGGCGGTTCAATTTTGCGAAGAAAGTGTACGTGTGTACGAAGATATTCACGATGAAATTGGTCTCTCGCATGCCTACAACAATTTGGGGAATGCGTACAGCGACCAAGGCGATTGGGAAAAAGCAACCGCTGCCTTCTGGAAGAGCTTGAACATCAAACAAAAAATTGGTGATGTGCTGTACCAGGGGTTTATCTCGAATAATCTGGCAAATATTCAACTTAATCGTGGCAACTGGCAGGAGGCCGAGCAGCTTTTTCAGCAGAGCATTGCGATTTGGGAACAGCTTGGCGCGGCATTACCCCATGCCGTTACCCTGAGCAATTTGGGACAATTGCGTATTTATCAGCACAATTTTGTCGCAGCCGATGCCTTGTTGCAGCAAAGCGAATCGTTGTTTGCCGCCATCAATTCTGAAGATTTCTTGCCAGAACTGGAACGTCGCTGGGCAGAGTATTACCTGCACACGGGCGATTTGAGTGCCGCACAAACACACATCCGGCGCTCGATTGAACTGGCCGTGCAACAAGAAGCCCGATTGGACGAGGGCATGTCGTGCCGGGTTTTGGGACTGGTGCAGATGGCACGCGGCGAAGCAGGCCCGGCGATAATTTCATTGCAGCGTAGCTTGAAAATTTTAGATGATTTGGACAGTACGTATGAGGTTGCCCGCACCAAAGTGGCATTAGCGCAATTGTGGGCACAACAACAGTTGCCAGAGGCCAAACAATATGCCTCGGCAGCGGTAGCGGTGTTCAAAGAATTGGGCGCGCAGGTCGATTTGCAAAAAGCGCAACAGATATTAATGGCGTAACGTTTTGCGTTTTCACTTTCGGATTCAGGGTGATGGTCTAACCGTTGAACCCGAGACTTGTTGATTAAGGAGGGAGATATGACCGGGTTGAGCAAAAAACTAAGCCTGATGTTTGCCGTGCTGGGCGGAGCTTTGGCGTTGGCACTGGCGTTGTTGGCGATAGGCCACGCGCCGAACGATGTGTCGGTGGTGTATGCTGCCGGCGCAGCCGGAAATATTTACCGGGTTGCCACTACCGGCACTGATGCCGTCAATTGCGGCAGCGAAACGTTCCCTTGTGCCACACTTCAATATGCTGTCGACCAGGCCATCGACGGTGACGAGATTCGGGTAGCCAACGGGTATTACAGCAACGTGTCTTTCCGTAATGGAATTACCCAGGCCGTCTATCTTACCAAATCGCTGATTATTCGGGGCGGCTTTTCGGTGTTAGATTGGAATGTGCCCAACCCCTGGGTGAATCCAACCACGCTTGATGCGCTGAATCTGGGGCGCGTCTTTTATGTTACCGGAAATATCTCTCCCACCATTGAGGGATTTCAAATAACAGGCGGCACTGCGCCGGGCGATGTTGGCGGCGGTATTATGGTGTTGTCGGCCACGGCATCCATCAGCGATAACGAAATTTACGGCAATTTGGCCGCCGATGGCGGGGGCGTGTATTTGAAAAATAATAGCAGTACGCTATTCAACAATAATATTTACAATAATAATGCTGCGTCCCAGGGTGGAGGCGTGTTTGTTGCTGATGCACCGGTACTCCTGGAAAACAACGATATTTTTTCCAACACGGCCAGTGGTTATGGTGGCGGGTTGGCTTATATGGGCAACGTTGCGGTGGCCGGTGTGCTGCGCGGGCGAAATAATTTGATCCACGGCAATAGCGCTCAGTGGGGTGGCGGAGGCGTGTACCTGGACTACTTTTCCGGTAGCAACACCAAATTTGAAAATAATGTGATTATCGACAACAACCTCCCGTCGGGTTTTTCTAGCGGCGCGGGAATTTATGTTTATACGGAAGGCAACGTGCCTTCCTTCATCAACACTACCGTCGCCCGCAACTACGGCGGAGACGGCAGCGGCGTTTATGTGGAAGGGTATTCGCTATCGCTCACGGTGCCTTTCACCAACACCATTATCGCCGATCAGACCATCGGCGTAAAAACATTTACCGGGTTTAACCCGATCACCGTCACCCTGGATCATATTCTCTGGTTCAACATTATAACGCCCACCTTGCCGGGATCCAGCACCGCGATTACCGTCAACCGGGAATACGCCGGTGACCCCTTCTTTGCCGGGGATGGCTACCATTTAACGGCCGGGTCGGCGGCAATTGACCGGGGGATGGGGACGAGTGTAGGCTCTGATGTTGATGGCGACCCGCGTCTTATGGGGATGGCCGTAGATTTGGGCGCCGATGAAACGCCGGACGCAACGCTGTGCGCCGCCACACTTGTGCCCGCAGGGACGACATTCTCCACCCTGGATGCGGCGCTGGATGCAGCGCTGGATGGTGATACGGTGAAAGTGGCCGGCGTTTGTTCCGGGGTGTATAGCCGCAACGGGCGCTTTCAGAGCGCGTATATTGATAAAGACATTGTTTTGCAGGGCGGCTACCCGTATTCCCCCACCGATTGGTCGGCATTTGACCCCGATCTGAACATGACGATATTGGACGCTCAATATCTGGGGCGCGTGCTGGTTGTCACCAGTACCGATATGCTACCTTTTGCACCGGTTGTCGAAGGGTTGAATCTATCGAATGGATACGCAGAGGGCGATGTGGGCGGCGGCCTGTACGTGTTCGGTACCAACGCCGTTATCAGCCACAACCAGATTATTAGCAGTGCTGCCGACATAGGCGGCGGTGTGTATCTGGATAACGTTGCCGCCGAGGTAACTGATAATTTCATTGTCAACAATAGCGCAACAATGTATGGCGGCGGATTGGCGACCAACGGCGGGGTTGTTACTGTTACCAAAAACTTTTTTGCAAACAACGCGGCAGATAGCAATGGCGGCGGCGCATATATTCTCAGCGAGCCAGCGGTTGTATTGGGCAACGTCTTCGCTTACAATGTTAGTCGGTTTGGTTTCGGCGGCGGGCTTTGGATCAACGGTGCGGGAGGGGCGGTTCCCATCAGTATCGAATTTAATACTTTTGACAGCAACAGCGCTTACAGCGGTGGGGGGATGGGCGTGTTTTCTGGCACGACGATGATTGCCGCCAACGTGTTCAGCAACAATCTGGCCAGTGGCGTTGGCGGGGGGCTGCAACTGTCCAGCGCAGGGACAATGCTGGCGAATAATGCCTTTGTCCATAATGTACTGTCTGGTACATTCGCTGTTGGCGCTGGCATATATCTGGATAATACAACCGCCGATATGTATCACACGACCATTAATAACAATACCGGCGGCGACGGGTCTGGCATTGCGGTGGGGGATTACGCTGTGGCAGCTATCACCAACTCAATTGTGGTCTCGCAGTATATCGGCATTGCCACAACTTCTACCGACGGCCCCGCCGGACAGGCAGATGTGAACGGCGTACTCTGGTTTAACAATCTTCAGGATTATGGCGGGCTTGGCCTCATCACGGTGACAAATGCTGTGACAGGCGACCCGGCATTTGATTTTGACGGCGTTCACCTGACGGGAACCTCGGCGGCCATTGACAAGGGGGTTCCATCGCCCACGCCAGACGACATTGATGGTCAGCCGCGCTCATCTGGGGCCGCCCCTGATCTGGGCGCCGACGAGTATGCAACAAATGTCCCGGTGGAGGCGGTGACCATTACCGGCCCCAGCATCGGGTTTCCCCACCGGAATTATGCCTTTGTTGCCACAACGAGTCCAACATACGCAGGAACGCCCATCATCTACGATTGGTCGGCCACGGGACTGGGCGGCAAGTACCATATTGGCGGGTACACTGATGCAGTACTATTGAATTGGGACGTCCCCGGCGTAAAAACCGTGCAGGTAGCAGCGCACAACAACGCAAACGCGACAGCAGCCGCCGCCGTGGCAACCCAAACCATCACTATTTTGGGCGATACGTTTGAACCCAACAATGTTTATACCGACGCCACCGCCATCGACCCTGATACACCCTACCTTTCTTTCATCAGTGTGCTTTCTGATGTGGACTGGTACTCCTTCAACATCACCGGCACCTCGAAGCTCACCGTCACCCTTACCGGTGACCCTTACCTGCCCGATGATTTCGATATCTTCCTGGTGTCGCCGTTGCCCGCAACCCCTTATGCTGAAAGCAACGTGCTGGGCGAATTTACGGATATGCTAGATGTTGACCCCACCGGCAACTTGTCGTCCATCGGCAATCTGTCGTCCATCGGCAATTTGTCATCTATTGGCAACTTATCATCCATCGGCAACTTATCGTCTATTGGCAATCTGTCCTCTATTGGCAACCTGTCTTCCATCGGCAATTTGTCTTCTATTTCTACCAATCCCATCACCTACCCCGAAGCGATCCGCGCCACAGCCTACCTGCCCGGCAACTACTACCTGATTGTCACTCGTGGCGAAGGCGGCGCGGCCAGCACGTGGCCGTATACCCTCACCTTGCAAGTTTCGCCCCAACCGCCGCTGGCCTGTCAATGGGTTGCGCCCCTGTCGGGCACAGTGGTTATTCCGCCAGCCGATGTTCCCGCACCGTATGTGGCCAACGGCGGCGATGGCGCGCTCATCCTGTGGAACTACTCGCGGATGGCGCAGACCTACGGGCTGTCTGCTGCCAACACCCTCAGCAGCACGTTGGTAGCGCTGGCAAACAAAGTCAGTGGGACCCTGGCTGCGGTGGAATATGATCCGACAGTGGCGGCGGCGTACACCGCTTGGAACCAGAACTACTGCGATATCCAAAAAGCCAACGCTGTTGGCGAGGCTATAAAAACGGCCTACGTTGCCAATTCATCGGCCAAATATATTGTATTGGTTGGCTCTGATGAGATGATACCCTTCTACCGCAGTCCCGATGCCACCACTATCGCCAACGAGCGCGAATTTGCAACCGCGTCTCAATTAACCGATGGTGCAATTTTGGCGGCGTTGCAACAGGGCTTTTTGCTCACCGATAACTTCTATGGTGTCACCGGGCGCGGATTCCTCGCGCGGGGGCGGAGTTTATGGGTTCCCTCACTCTCGGTGGGGCGATTGGTAGAAACACCGGCTGACATTGACGGCGTGGTGAACAAGTTCCTTCAGCCTGGCGGCGATGTCAGCCCTATTAATGATGTACTCATCACCGCCTACGACTTTCTCACCGATAGCGGGAAACTCATTTCCAACACTGTTTCCACCTGGGGTGTGACCACCCAAACCAACCTCATCAATGAAACATGGGTCATCACCGATTTGACCAATGCCTGGACAAACTACGCCCCCGGCAGAAATTTAGTTTCGATAAACGCCCACTTTGAGCACTGGCGCGCATTGCCGGCGTCTCCCAGCACCAACTATACCAGCGCCGACCTGTTCTACAATTTCCACATTACCGATAGTACTACCATTGCTGATAGTCTTATCTTCTCGATGGGCTGCCATGCGGGGTTAAACTTACCCGATGGGGATGTTGACCCAATCTACTATGATAAATTTGGCAACCCTTTTCAGGTTAACCCTGACTTTCCACAGGCATTGGCGCAAAAAGCCAGCGCAATGGTTGCCAATACCGGCTATGGCTACGGCGTGGACGATTCCCCCGAATATACCGAGTGGCTGATGCATCTCTTTACCCGTTTTCTGGGGTCAAAAGCTAACATGCCCATCGGCGAAGCGCTGCAACTGGCGAAAAAAGCTTATCTGGGGTCGGCTCCCGGCGGCGGCATTTCGGTCTACCATGAAAAGATATTGCTAGAGGCTACCCTTTACGGCCTGCCCATGCAAAAAGTGAACGTGCCCAATCCGCAAACGGTGAAAAACAAGGCCATCAGCGGCTCGTTCTCCAGCATGCAAACCCCGCGCCCGACAGCCCAACTGCAAACCGGCTTCATCAGTGGCACAATTACCCTCACCCCCACGCGCCACACTACCACCAATGGCAATTACTTCTCGCTGGGCAGTGAAATTCAGGCCAGCCCGGGGCGACCGCTCCAGCCGCGCGGAGCGGTGCCAATTAGTAGCGTTGTGGGGGGAATGACCCCGCACGGCGCGGTGCTGTTGACGGGTGTATTCACCACCTACCAAAACTTCGACCCGCTGCTCACTCGCCCCATCACCGATGTTACCTTGCCGGAGCCGTCGCTCGATGTGGGGGGCTGGTTCCCCGCCAAACTGTGGGCGGTGAACCGCTTCGGCAAGACCAATGCTACCGATGATGACCGTTTGGTGATTGTGGGGGGGCAATTCAAAAAAGACGACACCAATACAGCAGGCGTAGAACGCCTCTTCACCAATATGGACCTGCGGGTGTACTACAGCGATGATAGCACAGATTACCAGCCGCCCATTGTGTGGGACAGCGAAGTGTTTGCTTTTGCAGACCATCTTGCGGTGCGGGTGGCCGTGGAAGACCCCTCTGGGGTGCAGGCGGTGATTGTTTCTTACCGCCCCACCAACGCGCCGGACGAAATCCGCAGTATTGAATTGACACCATTCGATACAGATAATCAGGGAAATGGCATCTGGCAGGGAACCATCGCTGGTGAAACAACCCCCAGCATTTACGTGCAGGCAGTTGACCAGCCGGGCAACGTGCAATTGAGCGGCAACAAAAACCTATTCTTCGCCCCAGAAGAGCCGTTAAAAATTTACATGCCAGTGGTGATGAAAGCGGGATAATTACATTCAGGCAGAGAAGGAAATAGTACCCAGATGCCCAAAGGGCACAGGTAGTATAGGTTAGGGGAGGGGGAAATCTCCCTCCCCCTTCAAGGAGGCTGATAAATTACTCAAACGCAATCATTTGGGCGATGGTGTCATCTGCGCCAAAGGTGATGAGTTGTTTGCCGCGATTTGTCCGGCTCGCTTTGGGGAACGCGCCCACACTCAGATGGTAGCGCATCCCCTTGCCAGACATCACGTTGACCATCCCCTTGTTCGGGGCAACGGTGGCGGCGGCAACATTGCCGGTGGACGGGGTAGGTTTCAGTGATTGCACGCCTTGCCCACCGCGTCCCTGGGTAGGGAACTCGGTGAGGGGGACCCGTTTGGCCCAACCCTGTTCGCTCACAATCAACACCGAATAATCCTTTTCATTGCCGGCAGTGATAGCTCCGGCAACAATGGCATCATCTTTGCTGATTTTTATGGCTGCCACACCGGTAGCGCTGCCACTGGCTTGCGGGTTAACGGCACTCTCTGCAAATTTTATCGCCTTTCCCTTTTTGGTAAATAGCATAATATTGTGGCTTTCATCGGTCACATCAGCTATCACAATCTGGTCGTTCTCCGCCAGCCCGCCCATCACGGTAAACCAATGACCCTCGCTGCCGGGCAGGTCTTCCAGCACCGTGCGCTTTACCTTCCCATTGGTCGCGGCCAGTGTCAGATAGCTATTCGGTTTTACGACTGCTGCCGCAACAACCGCTTCCCCCTTGCTCAGCCCTATATCTAGATTGTTAGCTTTTTCTGGAACGCGGAACACCGGGCCGTACCAGGCGCGTCCCTTGCTAGAAATCAACAGCACCCGGTCATCTTTTGTTGTGCGCAGGTAAAATAGTGGCGCGTCTACTGCGCGCTTGGAAACACCTTTGGTTTGTTTGCCACTGAAGCCTTTGGCGGGTACGCGGTACAGGTTGCCCCGCGTCGTGGCGGCAATAATTTGCGGCCCGGTTGGTTTGAGTAAATCCTCTTTCGTGACCAGTCCGTCTTTCCCTTCCAGTTCTAAAATGACCGTCTTGCGTGGTGTGGCATAAGCATCTTTAATTTCTTGGGTTTCTTGCACCACCACGGCCAATCTTTTGGCCTCCGAAGCGAGCAGACTTTTAAGATATTTAATGCGTTTAACCAGATCCTTCTTTTCCGCCTCTAATTTTTGGCGTTCCAGCGCGGCCAAACGGCGCAACTGCATATCTAAAATGGCGGTTGCTTGTTCCTGGCTCAGTTTAAAGCGTTTCATCAAATTGTTGCGCGCTGTGTCGGTAGTGCGAGACTTGCGAATAGTCTCGATAACTTTTTCAATAGAGGCCAGCGCAATGAGCAGTCCTTGCACAATGTGCAGGCGCGCTTCTCGTTTTGCCAGCTCGTATTTGGTGCGCCGGGTGATAATCTCTAGCCGATGCTCAATAAATAGGGTCAGTAATCGGGGTAGAGGAAGATATTCCGGTTCGCCGTTTACCAGCGCCAGATTGATGATGCCGTATGTGGATTTGAGGCTGGTTTTGCTGAGTAGTTGCTCTAGCACTTGCGGCCCGTGATACCCGCGGGTAATGGTAATCACAATGCGCATTCCCTCGTAATCCGATTCGTCGCGCAGATCACTAATTCCTTTGAGTTTGTCGTTGCGCACATTGTCAGCAATTTGCGTGAGCAGGGTAGATTTGTTGATGCCGTAGGGAATTTCGGTGACAATCAGGCGGCGTGCGTCCTCTAAACTGCTCACCGGGTTGCCATTACTGTCTTCGCCGGAAACAACGCCCTGGGTAATGAGCTTCCCTTGTCCGGTTTGATAGGCTTGTTTTATTACATCAACTTCTTGCTCGCCGTCATCTCGTTTGCGGTAAATAATCCCACCGGTGGGGAAATCTGGACCAGGGATGAATCTCATCAAGTCGTCAACGGAAAATTTGTTGCGTTTGCGCCAATTTTCCGCCAGAAAAACAATTGCGTCGCACACTTCGCCCAGATTGTGGGGGGGAATCTTGCACGCCATCCCCACCGCAATGCCTTCGCTGCCGTTCACCAGTAAATTAGGGAATTTGGCGGGCAGGTACACCGGTTCTTGCAGCGTATTGTCAAAATTATCCTGCCAGGCGATGGTGTCGGCGTCAATATCGGCCAGAAGCTCCTCGGCCATCGCCGTCATTCGAGCTTCGGTGTAGCGCATTGCGGCGGCGCGGTCGCCGTCAATCGAGCCAAAGTTCCCTTGGCCGTCCACCAACGGCACGCGCATAGAAAAATCTTGCGCCATGCGCACCATTGCATCATAGATGGCGGCGTCGCCGTGGGGATGGAATTTCCCCATCGTATCACCTACCACGCGCGCCGATTTGCGATATTTGGCCGTAGACCGCAGTCCCATCTGATGCATCGTGTACAAAATGCGCCGATGCACAGGTTTCAAGCCGTCACGCACGTCGGGCAAGGCGCGATCTTTAATTGTTTCCACGGCGTAATTGAGATACGCTGTTTTGAGCATATGGGCAAACTGCACCACTGATTGACTGTGCAGAGCGTCCATTGAAACGTGTTCTGGAGTCATACTACCCCCTCTGAAAATAGATTTCTGGTTTCAGGTGCATTCGGCACCCTGAAATAGCTGTCAGTTTTGCCGATCCGTTTCTTCGCTACGCCTGGGCAGTACGTTACTCCATCTCGCCCATCCGCTCGATGAGCCAGGCTTTGCGTGGAGGAACCGCCGACCCCATCAGCAGCTCCAGCGATGTTTGCGCAGCATGAATATCTTCGATGGTTACTTGAACCAGGTGTTCATTGAGGGGAAGGGGATGGTAAACCGGTTTGTCGTCGCCATTTCCGTTGCCATTTATTTTGTTTACCGTGTAGCTGTTGCGGGCTGCTTCAAATTCGGCAATGGCTTGTTGGGCTTGTTCCAGTCGATTCGCATCAACGGAGAAGACGGTTTCGCGTAGTTGTTCCGGGTTCATTTCGCCTAACCCTTTGTAGCGCTGCACTTCTACTTTATTGCCGAGCTTTTTCACTAACTTGTCGCGCTCCGCATCACTGTAGGCATAAAAGCGTTTTTTCCCACTGGATACCTGATACAATGGGGCAACTGCCCAAAAGAGTCGTCCGGCGGCGACCATTTTGCGCATAAATTTAAAGCCGAGGGTGAGCAACAGCGCGCCGATGTGTCCCCCGTCCACGTCGGCATCGACCATTACGACCACCATCCCATAACGCATATCGTCCAGCTCAAAATCTGTCCCCACACCTCCGCCGATGGCGCTGATGATGGATGAAATTTCGGTATTGCCCATTGCTTTGTTCAGATTGGTGCGCCACACGTTAAGGATTTTACCGCGCGCGGGCAAAATGGCTTGATAACGGCGGTCGCGGGCGAGCTTGCACGAGCCACCGGCGCTGTCGCCTTCTACAATGTACAGAGCGGTGAGCAGGGGATGGGTGCGTGAATCGCAATCGGCGAGTTTGCCGGGCAGGTCGCTCACTTCCAGCACGCTTTTGCGCATAATGCTGGCGCGCACTTTGGCTTCGGCCTGGCGTGCCTGGGCTGCAGCCTGTCCTTGTTTCACCACTGCCCGCCCCAGGCCCGGAGTTTTGCGGAAGACTTCTAGCAGGGCGTTGTACGTAACAGAGTTGGCAACGCCTTGAATGTAATCAGAGGCCAGTTGCGTTTTTGTTTGCGCTGTAAATTGGGGATCGGGCATCAGCACTTTGATGACGGCTGTCAGGCCATACAACACATCTCTGCCGCTCACTGAGCCACCTTTGGTCATCCGTTTTTCATCAGCGAAGGTGTTGATAGCTTTGGTGAGACCGGCCCGAAATCCAGAGACGTGTTTTCCGCCATCGGGGGTGGGGATGGTGTTGACGGTGGAGATGATGAGGCCGTCGGGGTCGTTGGTGTCGGTGTGGTATTGCAACGACAGTTCTATTTCAACATTTACCTGGCCACCTTTACCGGCGTCGGCAGTTACAGTTTCGTGGACGTAAATTGGTTTTTTGTGCAGGGGTTTTTTCCCATCATTAAGAAATTGTACCCATTCCACCAACCCGCCTTTGTAATGGAAATGTCGGCTGGGATATTGACCTTTTTTGTCAGCCTTGCGTTTATCCACAAAATCAATACTCAGGCTGGAAATTTGGAAGGCGATTTCTTGCAAACGGTACGCCAGTGTGTCGAACTCAAAATCCACCGTGTCCAAAAACTCACTGTTTGGTTTGAAGGAAACAGTAGAGCCGGTTTGCTGTTGTTTAACGGCGTTCTTTTTGATGAGCTTTGCGTACCCTTTGTCACCCACCACCCCGATTTTCTTGCCCGCTGCGGTGTAGATTTCAACTGGAGTTACGGGCAGCCCGCGCTGGTGACGCTGTTTGTACACCACCCCATCGCGGTGAACGGTAACTTCCAGCCATTCAGAGAGAGCGTTGGTGGCTTTAATACCCACGCCGTGCAGCCCCCCGGAAGTAGAGTAGCCACCGCTGCCAAATTTGCCGCCAGTGTGCAACTCGGTAAAAACCAATTCCAGGGTGGATTTACCTTTTTCGGGGTGCAGCATCGCGGGAATACCGCGTCCGTTGTCGGTGGCGGTGAAGCTGCCGTCGGGGTTGAGGGTCACATCAATTTTGGTGCAAGCATGCGCCATCGCCTCATCAACGGCATTGTCAATCACTTCAAAGGCCAGATGGTGCAACGCTTCAACCCCCGTACCCCCAACGTACATGCCGGGGCGACGTTGAATATTCTCTGGATAGTCCAGACTTTGAATATCTGCTTCTGCATATGCAATCGGTTGTTGTTTGGGAGGAGTCATACGATTCTCCAAATTTGAGATTATTCGGTGTTTCAACGGGTCAGGTTTTATTGAATAGTCAGAACGCGTGTTCTGATTATCTCATGGTACACTTTTTTTGTCAACCGCAAAAATAGCGTGGTCCACGGCTGTTGCAAAGTAGATTTTAAGGTTTCAACAAATTGTTACTTTTCCCCCA
>CAYPUV010000095.1:0-13854 GCA_964413895.1 uncultured Anaerolineaceae bacterium | reverse complement strand
CTATTGCATGCAGGGCAACTTATCCACCAATTGGACAGTATGCTCCAGCCCCCGGCAGCCCCCGCCGCAGCACCCACACCACCCCCTGGACTTTCAGAGGCGCAAGCCGCCCTCACCGAAGCGAACCGCGCGCTGCAACGGGCCGCCCAGTCAATCGGTTTGTTGGAAGAAGTGTTTGCCACCAGCCTGAACAAAGCGCCCGCCATCAATGCATCGCTGCCGTTTCTGGCGCTGGATATTGAAAAACTACACCCCGTTAAAACCACCTGCACAACGGCATTGGACGCGCTGGGCAAAATGAGCAATGCGCCCCTCTCCGCACCGTTCACAATGGAGCAATACACAACCGCCCACCAAAATATCATCACCCTCGCCACCCAGATTGTGGACGCGATGGAGAACACCCTGATCTGGCTGCGCGAAAACCTGGCAACCGGCAATCTCTCCACCTCAGCCTGGAGCATCCACGCCCAGATAGAATCGGTTTTGCAACTTTTAACCAATGGAGTGCTATAATAATGATGAATACCGTAAAACATGAGAAATCGTGCGGGGCTGTTATTTTCAAACAAGAGAATCATAAAATTTTGTACCTGACCGTAGAATACAAAAAAGAAAAAGGGTATTGGGGATTGGTGAAGGGGCACGTTGAAGCCGGCGAAACCGAATTGGAAACGGCCAAGCGCGAGATTTACGAGGAAGTTGGGTTGAAAAACTTGACATTTCTCCCAAATTTTCGCGCCGAAATCAATTATCCACCCAAACCTGGTGTAGAGAAGCTGGTAGTTTTCTTTCTGGCAGAGGCTCACAATGATAACGTGCAGTACTTGTGGGGTGAGCATGTAGCGCACCAATGGCTCGCCTACGATGAGGTGTTGCGGCAACTAACATACGACACCGACCGGAGCGTCATCCGCAAAGCTGCCGCCTTTTTAGCCACTTAGGCCCTCCCCCCTCAAAAAAAACAAAAAAACGCCCTCACTTCCTCGCCAGGTCACAGGCGCAACAGCCCTGAGGTGCCACCCGCGCTGCATTGACAACCTTATAGCTGTGTGTTATGATGGGCAACCTCTGAGACACGAGAATCAGACTGAGATTGAGCAGGATAAGTTTATTCGTATGGACATAAGTTTAGGATTACTTCAGAATTTTTGGCACGGGCTGGCTCAGGGAGAAATTCAACAGTTTGGGGGATGGAGCTATCTATTGCTGGCGCTGTTGGTAGCGGTAGAAGGGCCAATAGTCACACTATTGGGCGCTGTTGCCGCATCAACCGGGTTGCTACGACCAGGACTGGTGTTTTTAGCCGCTTCTGCCGGCAATTTAACCGCCGATGCACTCTGGTACTCGCTGGGGTACATGGGGCAGGTTGAATGGCTCAAGCGCTTCGGGGGATGGGTAGGTGTGCGACCAGAATACATCTCCTGGCTAGAACAAAATATGCAAACTCACGCCGTAAAAATCTTATTCGTTGCCAAATTGACGTTGAGTTTAGCATTGCCCGCGCTCATCGCCGCCGGGTTGTCTCGCATTCCCTGGCGGCGATGGTTCAGCACCATCTTCGCTGCGGAATGCATTTGGACCGGAGGATTGGTTCTGATTGGTTATTACCTGAGTCAATTTGTGCAACAATTAGAGCGCGGGGCACAAATTGCAGCCATTGCCATTTTGATTATTGCTGTAATCTTCGGTTTTCGCTACGTTAAACGTCACGGGCCGCAAATAGAAAAAAGAATATTGACCAACGAACCGTTCGATAAATCCCTATAACACTCAGCCTATTAAATCTACATTAGAGGTCGCAATCTATGCGCATTGTTATCGCAGGACAAACATACTATCCAGGGAACAACGGACAGGCTGTTTTCACCATCCACCTGGCTGAAGGGCTGGCTGAACTCGGCCATCATGTAACCGTTGTGGTCCCCGCAGAAACGCTGCGCACCAAACGCACCGTGCGCAACGGCGTCAACATTCTTGAAATCGCTGCTGTACACCTGGCAGCCTTGCACAAAAACGCCTATTTTACGCCGTTTCCCCTCACGCCAATTACCCGGCTCTTCAAAAAATTTCAGCCCGATATTGTCCACCTGCAAGACCATTATCCATTGAGTCGCGTTGTGCGTCAGGTAGCCCAAAAATATCGTGTGCCCGTGATCGGCACAAATCATTTTCTGCCTGAAAACGTGACGCCCTATTTGCATATTCCCCCCAAACTTGAACCACTGATTAACCGCGTGCTGTGGAAAACTGTATTGAGCGTTTATAATCGAGTTGATTTTGTCACCACACCTACCGAAACGGCAGCCAACATTTTGCGACGGCAACACTTTACCCCCCCCATTCAGGCTGTATCTTGCGGCGTTAATTTAACGCGCTTCCACCCCATGTCTGATGTGGAAAGAGCGGCAATACGTCAGCGATACGGTTTGAGCGCCGATAAAACCATCACCCTTTTTGTAGGACGCATTGATGCAGAAAAACAGCTTGACGTGCTGGTTAAGGCATTGCACCGGCTGAACCGGTTCGATCAGCAAGTGGCGCTGGTTGGGCAGGGCAAACATCGGCCTGTATTGGAAGCATTGGTCCGCGAACTGGGGCTGGAAAAACAGGTGGTTTTTACCGGTTATGTTCCCGCCGCCGACCTGCCGGCACTACTGAACAGTGTAGACATATTTGCAATGCCCAGCAATGCGGAACTGCAAAGCATTGCCACCCTGGAAGCTATGGCTTGCGGGTTGCCGGTGCTGGCAGCAGATGCTCGCGCCCTGCCGGAGTTGGTAGAAAATGGCGTGAATGGGTATCTTTTTGCCGCCGAAAATATCGACGACGCTGCTCAAAAACTGGCAAAACTGGTGAACGACAAAGCGCAATGGCCACAATTTGGCGCCGCAAGCCTGTGCAGGGCACAAATACATAGTTTGGGAAACACCATCCGTCGTTACGAAAGCTTGTACTTTGACCTGAACCCAAACGCACGTCCTGCCGTGCAACCGTTGCGGTACAAACAATGGGCAAGTATTTAAATGTTCCACTGTTGGCATTTTTACATAAGCGCCTGACCCGAAAAGTTTTTGGGACTGGCGATAGCAACTTTAATCGTCAATTACTGTGCCAAACAACGAGAGTCGTCACTACAAATTTATGATGCTCTTGGTTGAACACGGAAACTAAAATAAAATATTAGCAACAGGAGGACAAACTCATGCCCCAATCAGATGTTAAAAAAGTAGTTCTAGCGTACAGTGGTGGGCTAGACACCAGTGTAATTGTTCCCTGGCTCAAAAACAACTACGGGTGCGAAGTAATTTGCGTTTGTGCCAATTTGGGACAGGAAGAGGAACTGGAAGGGTTGGAAGAGAAAGCTCTGGCTTCTGGCGCAAGCAAAGTTTACATTGAAGATTTGCGCGAAGAATTTATCACCGATTTTATTTACCCCACCATTCGCGCCGGCGCAGTGTACGAACGCAAATATCTGATGGGAACCAGCATCGCCCGACCACTGATTGCCAAGCGGCAAGTTGAAATTGCTGAACTAGAAAGCGCGGATGCGGTATCGCACGGCGCAACCGGCAAGGGGAATGACCAGGTTCGCTTTGAGCTGACCTACCAGGCGCTAAATCCCAAATTGCGCGTTATTGCTCCCTGGCGCGAGTGGGAAATTCGCAGCCGGGAAGACGCACTAGATTACGCCGCTGAATACAACGTCCCCGTGACCGCCAGCGAAAAATCAATCTACAGCCGCGATCGCAATCTGATGCACATTAGCCACGAAGGTGGTATTCTGGAAAACCCGTGGCTTGAACCCGAAGAAAATATGTATATCCTCACCACGTCGCCGGAAAAAGCGCCCGATAAACCGGAATATGTGGAGATAGAGTTTCAATCGGGTATCCCCAAAAAAATCAATGGCACGGCAATGGGGCCAATTAGCATTATGCGCACCCTCAATCAATTGGGCAGCAAACATGGCGTCGGCCGCATTGACCTGGTAGAAAATCGACTGGTGGGCATGAAAAGCCACGGCGTGTACGAAACGCCCGGCGTCACCATCCTTATGGAAGCCCACCAGGCGTTGGAGCAGCTCACGCTAGATAAGGACACCCTGCATTACAAACAAGTCGTTGCGCTGCGATACGCCGAACTGGCCTACAATGGACGCTGGTTTACGCCGCTCCGCGAAGCGCTGGATGCCTTTGTCAACGCCACGCAAGGAAATAATACCGGCATTGTCCGTTTGAAGCTCTACAAAGGGAACATCATTTTGGTAGGACGCCAATCGCCGTACAGCCTTTACCGAGAAGATTACGCCACGTTTGGTGAAGAGGATGTATACAATCAACAAGACGCCGAAGGATTTATTAAACTTTACGGACTACCCATAAAAGTCCAGGCGATGGTAGACATCGAAGGTTTCGGTCGGGGTAGATACCAGGAGCCGGATTACAGCAAATTTAAACGCGACTGATGGCAACCAGCAATGAATCAGCCCCCTTCCCTGCCAGCAGGAGGAGAGGAGGGGGAAAATGGGCGCACGGGGGATGAAATAAGACCTGAATAGTATCCGTAGGGGCACGATACATCATGCCCCTACGGATACATACAATAAACCACCCGTTTCACTTCAAGAGAATTTGATGCGTTTGCCCTGTGCCCCTTTCTCTACTGTTTGACATGCACCTTACTTCGTGGTATCATTTCCCCGGCCTTTTAGCACTCCACACCAGCGAGTGCTAAATTTTTGATCCCGTGATGGTCTCTACTAGCGTGAGTTCGATAATTTTTGGCAATTGTGATTTTTACCCTAACTCTCTCTCTCAAAAAAGAAGGATTATCTCTTCCCTGGGAGGGATTAAAGGAAGGATCAAATCCGTACAATCCATACTCTATGCTCGAACTGACGTTACTGACTCGGTTGAGGTAGTGTTATGACACTAACAGCCCGTCAACAGCGAATACTAAGGATTGTCATTAGCGAATACATTCAAGCAGGCATGCCCATTGGCTCCAAGACATTGGTGCAAAAATATAACCTGAATGTAAGCTCGGCGACAGTGCGCAACGAGATGGCCGCCCTGGAAGAAAACGGGTACCTTACCCAGCCGCACACCTCCGCCGGGCGTATCCCCACTGAAAAAGGATACCGCTATTTTGTAGAAAAACTGATGGGCGAGGCAAAACTGTCCCCCACCGAACAGTTGATGATTCAACACCAGTTCCACCAGGCCCGCCTGGAACTAGACCAGTGGATGCGGCTGAGCGCCGCCGTGTTGGCCCATACCACCCAAAGCGCTTCTTTGGTAACGTCCCCCAAAGTCAATCGGTGCAAGCTCAAACACCTGGAACTGATTTCCATTCACGATCATATTGCCCTGTTAATTCTGGTGCTGCAAGAAGGCACACTTAAACAGCAAATCATCAATCTAGACGCCCCCCACACGCAAGATGAGCTGCGGTCCGTCTCACGCCACTTAACCAACTTGTGGACCAATTGCAGTGTAGACGCTGTTTCTGCCACCGCAACCACACTCGATGGGCTGTCTGCTCAAATTGCCGCCGTGGTAACTGAAACAATGAACCGCCTGGATACCCGCCAAACCCGCGATATGTACCACGCCGGGTTGCTTCATTTACTAGAAACTGATGTGACGCAAAGCGATGCCCTGGAGCAAATCATCCGCGTAATAGAAGAACAACATCTACTTGAGCAATTGATTGGGCAAACGCTTCCACCAAAAGGCGTGCAAATTATCATCGGTGGAGAAGGCAAATGGGACGACCTGTCTCAAGTGAGCCTGGTGCTGTCGCGCTACGGCACAGAAGATGGCATTTCTGGCGCCTTAGGCGTAGTAGGACCTATCCGCATGCCCTACGGACGAGCCGTATCCATTGTGCAATATATGTCGCAACTAATGAGTAACTTATTAGGCGACTTGTACGGTTCTCGAACATCCTAAAAACATTTCCTAATTTGAGGTAAAGTATGTCGACCAAAGTGATTGACAAACGAACAGCAGAAAATCAGAATAACACACCAAAGCAAACTGAGGAACAAACCACGGAAACAACAACCACACCCGCCGAATTAGCAGCGGAAACAGAACCCGCCGAGCCAACCATCGCAGAATTGCAAACCCAACTTAAAGCGGTGCAGACGGAAGCAGCCAAGAACCTGGATGGCTGGCAGCGAGCGATGGCAGAACTGGCCAACTACAAAAAACGCCAGGCAGAGCAAGTCGCACGGCGGCAAGAAGAAATTACAGGCCAAATTATCGCCGAACTGCTCCCTATTTTAGACGACCTGGATTTGGCCTATCAAAATGTGCCGGAAAGTTTGAGCGAGCAAGAACAAAATTGGATAGAAGGTTTCAAGCTCGTGCAACGGAAGTTGATGAAGATTTTGGAAATGCACAGCGTTGAAGTTATCAGCACCGAGGGCGAATTTGACCCTACGCTGCACGAAGCCATAACTCATGAAGAAAGCCCCGACCACGAATCAAACGCCATTATTGCCGAACTACGCAAAGGTTACAAACTGGGAAGCCGGGTTTTACGCCCCAGTCTGGTTCGGGTAGCACAGTAAAACACAGCACACGACAAATTATAACGTCTAGGAGCCAAAAATAATGGGAAAAATCATTGGAATTGATCTGGGTACAACCAACTCGGTTGTGGCCGTTATGGAAGGCGGCGACCCGGTTGTCATCCCCAACGCAGAAGGGAACCGCGTTACCCCCTCGATTGTAGCTATAAACCCCAAAAACGGTGAGCGACTGGTGGGGCAAGTTGCCAAACGCCAGGCAGTGGTCAACGCCAAAAATACCATCTTCTCTATTAAACGGTTTATGGGCCGCAAATTCAAAAATCCGGAAGTGCAGCGGGCCCTTAAATTCGTCCCGTACGAAGTTCGCGAAGCCCCCAACGGTGATGTCCGCGTGGTGATGAACGGCAAAGAATACAGTCCGCCGGAAATTAGCGCGATGATTTTACAAAAACTTAAAACTGATGCCGAAGCCTACCTGGGCGGCCCCGTCACGCAGGCCGTCATCACCGTGCCCGCTTACTTTAACGACACCCAGCGCCAGGCCACCAAAGACGCGGGGAAAATCGCCGGATTGGAAGTGCTGCGCATTATCAATGAGCCAACCGCCTCCTCGCTGGCCTATGGGCTGGATAAAAAAGAAGACGAAAATATCGCCGTGTACGACCTCGGCGGTGGCACATTTGACATTTCAATCATTGATGTCAGCGACGGCGTGTTTGAAGTTCGCTCTACCAACGGCGATACCCTGCTGGGCGGCGATGACTTTGACCAGGCTTTAATTGATTACATTATCACTGAATTCAAAAAAGAAAATGGCGTTGACCTTAAGCGGGATGTGCAAGCGTTGCAGCGCCTAAAAGAAGCTTCAGAAAAGGCAAAAATCGAGCTTTCGACCACAATGCAAACAGAAATCAACCTGCCCTACATCACCGCCGATGCCAGTGGCCCCAAACACCTGGTGCTGGCCATTTCGCGCTCCAAGTTCGAGCAGCTCACCCAACACCTCATTGACCGCTCGCTTGCCCCCGTGAAGGCGGCTCTAAACGACGCCAAAGCCACCACCGGCGACATCACCGACGTGATTCTGGTGGGTGGGCAAACCCGCATGCCGGCCGTGCAGCAAGCCGTCGCCAAAATGTTTGGCAAACCTCCGCACAAAGGCGTAAACCCAGATGAAGTTGTCGCTGTGGGCGCAGCCATTCAGGGCGGTGTCCTGGCTGGGGAAGTGAAAGACATTTTGCTGCTGGACGTGATCCCTTTAACCTTGAGCATTGAAACGTTGGGTGGCGTGGCAACCCCGCTCATTACGCGAAACACCACCGTCCCCACCAAAAAAAGTCAAATCTTCTCCACTGCTTCCGACAATCAAACGCAAGTGGAGATTCATGTGGTACAGGGCGAACGCCCTATGGTTGCCAACAACAAAAGCCTGGGTAAATTCATTCTAGATGGCATCCCCCCCGCACCCAGAGGCATTCCGCAAATAGAAGTCACCTTCGATGTGGACGCAAACGGCATTCTGCACGTCACCGCCACCGATAAAGCCACCGGGCACGACCAGAGTATGCAAATTATGCCCGATAGCGGTCTTTCAGACGAAGAAATCAACCGCATGGTTCAAGAAGCAGAACAAAACAAAGCAAAAGATGAACAACGCAAAGCTGAAATTGAAACGCGCAACCGAGCCGAAGGCACCATCAACGCTGCTGAAAAAACCCTCTCTGAATACAGTGACAAAATTGTCAGCGAACTCAAAGCCGAAATTGAAAGCAAGATTGCAGCCGCCAAAACTGCTCTACAGGGCGAAGACATCGACGCCATCAACAACGCTGTCGAACAACTAGGCCAAAGCCTGCAAAAAATTGGCGAAGCCATGTACCAGCAACAAACCAAGCCAGAGGCATCGGCAGACCAAACCGGCCCCACCTCCTCACCTGATAACGATGAGGATGTTGTTGACGGACAGTTTGAAGAAGCGTAAAACAAAAGTTGGGAGCCGATGGCCAGGATAACACGATGAGCAACAAACGCGATTATTATGAAGTATTAGGCGTCCAGCGCAACGCCTCGCAGGCCGAAATAAAAAAAGCATACCGTCAATTGGCCCGCAAATATCACCCAGACGTTAGCGATGACCCGCACGCCGAAGAACATTTTAAAGAAATAAACGAAGCCTACGAAATACTGTCTGATGACGAAAAACGCGCCACCTACGACCAATTTGGGCATGCTGGCGTCAGCGGCGCTGGGGCGGGGTTCAGCGGTTTTGGTGGTTTTGGCAGAGATCCTTTTGAAATATTTGAGGAAGTTTTTGGCAATTTCGGTTTCGGCTTCGGCAGTGGTACACGGCGTAGCCGCACCGGCCCCAGAAAAGGCGCAGATTTGCGCTACGACCTGACCCTGGAATTTGAAGAAGCAATTTTTGGGGTAGACAAAGAAATTGAAATCCCCCGCCAGGAAGCGTGCTCCGTTTGCAACGGCTCCGGTGTGGAGCCAGGAACCAAACCGCTGCGCTGCCCCGATTGCAACGGAACCGGCGAAATCCGGCGCCAGGCAGGATTTTTCATCAACATTGCCACCTGCCCCCGCTGCAACGGAACCGGCAAGATTATCACCTCACCGTGCCATGAATGCCACGGACGCGGGAAAACCCTGCAGCACCGAAAACTAAGTGTTAAAATTCCCGCCGGTGTGGACGAAGGCAACCAAATTCGATTGGCCGGCGAAGGCGAAAGCGGCACGAGCGGGGGGCCACCCGGTAATCTGTATGTGGTCATCCACGTTAAACCCCATCGACACTTTCATCGCGTTGGCGACACCGTCCACGTGGACATGATCATAAACATTGCCCAGGCTGCATTGGGTGACGAAATTGATATTCCCACGCTGGATGGTATGCAACGGCACACCATCCCCGCCGGAATCCAAACCGGTGATACAATTGTTTTGCGTGGGAAGGGCGTACCAAAATTGCGCCGCGACGGAAGTAACGCCGGGCGCGGTGACGAAGTAGTAACATTCCAGGTGCGTACCCCCACCAACTTAACCAAAACACAACGCGACCTGCTGCTAGAACTGGGCAAAACGCTCGACCGGGAAGTTGTACCCCAGCGCGAAAAGAGCTTTTTTGAAAAAGTGAAAGATGCGTTTGGAATGTAATTTTGTGTTCCGTGTTCCGCACACCCATGCAACACGGAACACAATCTTCAACCCCGGCCTCGCCGTCACCCCGAAACCTGAAACTTGAAACTCGAAACTTATTATGCGCCACGCTCCCCTGGTATCAATCCTCATCCCCAACTGGAACGGCGTCCAGCACCTGCCCACATGTTTTAACGCCTTAAAACGCCAAACCTATCCTCGTGTGGAAACGATCCTCATCGATAACGCTTCCACTGATAATTCGGTTGCCTTGACCAGAGAACAGTATCCCTGGATAAAAATCATTCAACTCACGGAAAATCTGGGGTTGACGGGGGCGCTCAATCGAGGCATAGAGATGGCGCGGGGGCAAATCATTGCCCCGCTAAACAACGACACCGAAGTAGACAGTCACTGGGCCGCAGCGCTGGTGGATGCCCTGCAAGCCGTTCCCACTGCCGGAATGGCAGCCAGCAAAATGCTCCTTTTCGACCGCCGAAACACCATCCACTCGGCGGGGGATGCTTTTAGCACAGCTGGTGTTCCCATCAATCGCGGTGTGTGGCAGGAAGACCACGGGCAATTCGATGATGACGTCTTGATTTTTGGCGGGTGTGGCGGAGCCGTTGCCTACCGGCGGGTAATGCTCGATGCCATTGGAGGATTTGACGAAGATCTTTTTATGTATTGTGAAGATGTTGACCTGAACTGGCGCGCGCAATTGGCCGGGTATCAGTGTGTCTTTGCGCCACAAGCTATTGTCTACCATCGCCTCAGCGCCACCGGTGGCGGAACCATTGCCAGCTATTACACTGGTCGCAACACCATTTTTGTGCTGGCAAAGTCCGTCCCCGGCGTTGTCTGGCGCAATCATTGGGGGGAAATTGTGGGTGCGCAACTGAAAATTGCCTGGGACGCCCTGCGCGCCTGGCGCGGCCAGGCAGCGCGCGCCCGCTTGCGGGGTCAACTTGCCGGTGTGCTGGGGATTATCCCCTGGCTGATAAAACGTCGGCGGGTGCAGGCAATGCGGCAAACCAGCGACACCTATTTAGAAATGTTGCTGGAAAGCAAATCAACATAACTCTCACTGGCCCATTGTTGCAACTTTCAATCGCCTTTTGCGTAAAGATATTCAGATACGCTTTAGTAAATGCGCCTATTGAACGAAAGGATGTAACAATGACACAACAAAAAAATCGCATATTCTGGAGCCTTTTATTAATTGGGCTTGGAATTTACTTTTTGCTGAATAACTTTAGAATTTTTGGGACTGCCACAGAGTTCTTTTTCGCCGCTATTTTGGGAAGCATCGGGGTACTGGGCATTGGATATTTCTTAAACAATCGCCAGCACTGGTGGACTCTGTTTCTGAGTTTTGTATTCTTGGGTATTGCGGGGAGCATCGTCGCCGACAAACTACCTTTTTTACCCTACAATCTGGGCGGCAGCATTTTTTTGTTTGCTCTAGCCCTGGCATTTTGGGCAATCTTCATTACCCAATCGCCACACTGGTGGGCGGCTATTCCCGCCGGAATCTTAACCACCCTGGCCTTCATCACCATTCTGGAAGAATTTGTTTATAATGACAACATCACCGGCAGTTTGCTTTTTGTGGGGATTGGGTTGACGTTTGGCCTGCTGTGGCTGATGAGAAGCACAACTCGCACGGGGTGGGCTAAATGGCCCGCACTCGCTTCAATCGGGATGGCTGTTTTCATCCCCCTGGCGGAAGATTTTGATTTAGCCTGGCCAATTATATTGATTGTGGTTGGCGTGTGGCTGCTGTGGAAAAACATACGGCGAGCAGACCGGGCAACAGAGGATGAAATGTGACCTTGTTCGCAACTGCATAGTCTCTCCCCTTTTCCCTACTTAGGAAAGAGGGGAAAGACTATCCTAATATCGAACTCGCGTTATTGCTCTGATTCGGGTAGCTGGTCTACCAAAATATTGTAATCGGTTGGCACAACCTCTATCCACGTTTGGCCGCGACGCAGTGGGATCAACTCACCCTCTCCATCAATAAACGCCGGTGTTGCGGAACCATCGGTGTGCCAAAACCCTTTTGCAACCTTCCCATCGCGGAAAACCCAGGCGGGGCCTTGACCATTCATCTCAATTCCCACCGAAGTTGCCCCGTTGCTGTCCTCCACAATATCAGTTTCATAATGTTTGGCAAAATACACAACCACATTCGGTGCAGCGATAGTTTCGTCGGTCGCGCCGTCAATCGCCGGCTCCCCACCCACAATTCGTTCGTATAAACCTGTATCAGTATTGTATTGCCACAGCACTTTATTTTCCTGCGCCGGGTAATTAATGTAAATTGTACTGGCAGGGGTGGCATGCGGCACAAAATCATCATTGAACGCAAATCCACGCAGTGTAACAGGTTTCTGCAAGTTTTGTTCTTGCAAATACGTGTAAACGTCAGCCAGGTTTACCGCCAAACGGCGCTGCCAGCTCTCCCCCTTGCGGTAAAAATAGGGGTCGGGGTGAAAATACTCATCCAGGTTAACAATGGGCAACTGCGAAAGTTGCC
This sequence comes from uncultured Anaerolineaceae bacterium, assembly GCA_964413895.1. Taxonomy (GTDB): domain Bacteria; phylum Chloroflexota; class Anaerolineae; order 4572-78; family 4572-78; genus JANTHQ01. The sequence goes on along the minus strand of CAYPUV010000095.1, from coordinate 1,627 downwards.
AGCGCACCGGATCGCTGGCGCCAGAGTTCACCAGCGCGGCCTGATACTGCTGGGTGAGTTGCGTGTTAATCAGCCGGGCGCTGCGAATGGGCGCTACCATTTGCGGGGCGTTTGTGTAATACACCGCCGTAAAACGAGTCGCCCACCATTCCACAATCTCTTCGTAAACCACATCGGCTTTGCTCAGATTGATTTGCGGGCGGGCGGCAGCATCGTTACCGATGCGCACATGAAGCGGTTGTCGGGTGAATACAATGGGATCAACCACCAGTCCGGTTAAGGGATTTTCGTTTTTGGCGCGCGCGATGCTGGACGCAGACGCTGCTGGCGTAGGAGTGGGGGTGGGGGTCGCCGTGGCAGCGACAGGCTTTGGTGTGGGCAGCGGCGTGCTTGTGGCGTCCATAGCGGTTGGCGTGGGGAGCAACTCCGTTGCAAACGTCACCACGTCGGGGGTGTTGATGGGAGCAGGAACGTTCTGAGCTTTTGCGCCGGGGTTTCCGCACGCGGTCAGGGTTCCCCCCATCAAAAGAATGGCCATCCATAAAATAAACGTACGAATTCGGGGCATTGTTTCCTCCAGGCAACGCAGTAGCAGGCGCCATTATAACACAAGTTGGCGACAGCATTAAATCACACGGGGATTGACTCTTCAAAATCAGGGGATTATACTTTCTTTCTTTGAGAAAGGAGGTTTTATGGCCGATAAAGATACGTTTGAGGTTCTACTGCTGTTGGCGCGCCCTGCCGCCGGCAAAAGCGAAATCATTGATTATTTGAAACACACTGAGGTTGAAAAACGTCGCCAGCGTTTTCACATTGGCGAGTTTGAGGAAATTGATGATTTTCCAATGCTCTGGGCGTGGTTTGAAGAGGATACACTTTTGGAAGCAATGGGCAAACCCCGGCTGCACACCACGTCCGCTGGATATTTTAAAGAGAAATATCTGTGGGACGTTCTCATTCGGCGAATTGCACTGGAATATCAAAAGAAAACACGCGAGCCAGATTATCGCAATCGTTTCAGCACGATCATAGAATTTTCACGCGGCGCAGAACACGGCGGCTACGCAGAAGCATTCCAACACCTTAGCGATGAGATTCTGCAGAATGCTGCCATTTTGTATGTGAACGTGTCCTTCGCAGAATCGATGCGCAAGAATCAGGCGCGTTTCAATCCCGATCGTCCTGACAGTATTTTGGAACACGGCCTCTCTAATTCAAAAATGGAGCGCCTGTACCGCGATGTTGACTGGGAGGCAGTGAGCGCTGACGACCCGGCATACATTGCCATCAAGGGGTATCGTGTTCCGTATGTAATTTTTGAAAATGAAGATGATGTGACAACTGACCGCGGAGAAGCGTTGGGCAACCGCCTGGAAGAAACCCTCACCCGGCTGTGGGCGCTGTACAAAACTCGCGCAAATCTACCGCAATCACAACGCGCACAGCAAACAGGGCTGTTGCAAAGTCGCTTGACAGAAAATTAGAAACTGTTTCTTTGACCCCCTCCCCCAACCCCATCCCCCAAATTTGGGGGAGGGGGAATAAAAAGGGGTGAGCGAGGGGGACTTTGTCCCCCTCGCTCTCACGCCTGTGCCCTTTGGGTGCACTCCCCCCTTCCCCTCAG
>CAYPUV010000094.1:0-13927 GCA_964413895.1 uncultured Anaerolineaceae bacterium | reverse complement strand
GTGTATCTTTGTGTTTTCTCCGTGTTTCTCTGTGTAACTGAATAGATACGATTTTTCTTGAAAAATCCCGCCGCCCAGGTACATTCCATTGAGTATACGTTTGCCCTGTTCCCCTTATCCGCTCTTGTTTTGACAACCACCAATTTGTGGTAAAATAGAGGCATTGTGATAAGCCAATCGCTAACAAACCGGTTACATAAAAAAACAGCTCAACTCGCCGCTGTGCGTGAAATCAGCCGCGCCATTGCCGAAGCGCGCGATCTAGATTCCACGCTTGATTTGATTACCCGTCGCACCACCGAGGTGATGGGCGTGCAGTCTTGTTCCATCTATCTGTATAATAAAGAAGGCGATTTTTTGGTGCTGGCAGCATCCACCGGTTTGAAATCGACCGGCATCGGGCAGGTGACGCTGCCCAAAGGGGCTGGACTCACCGGCTGGGCGGCAGAACGCGGTGAGGTAGTGGCGTTGGCCAACGCAAAAGCCGACCCACGCTTCTACCGCGTAGTCGGTTCGGGAGAAAGTCGCTTTGCGTCGCTGATGGCAATGCCGTTGATAACGCGGGGAAAGGCTATCGGTGCGGTGAACGTGCAAACGGCAGATTTTCACACCTTCACCACCGATGAGATTGAACTATTTAGTTTCATTACCGATTTGGCAGCCACGGCACTGGAAAAAGCAAAATTGGTACATGCGGCGGTAGTGCAAGAAATTCACCATCGAGTGAAAAATAATCTCCAAACAATTGCAATGCTGCTGCGCTTGCAATTGGCGCAAGGCAACGCCCTCTCGCCACAAGATATACTACACGAAACAATCAACCGCGTGTTGAGCATCGCCGCCGTGCATGAGATTTTGGCACATGAATATCATACGCAGGTGGCATTGAAAAACCTGATCGAGCAAGTGGCACACAGCGTCGCCAGCAGTATGACCGTCACCGGGCAAATCAACCTTGCTATTACAGGTGACGACCTGCTGGTTTCATCACAGGTGGCCACCAATCTGGCGCTCACCATCAACGAGCTGGTGCAGAACGCTTTGGAACACAGCCTGTCGGCGCAGGGGAAAGGGAAAATCACCATCACCATTACCCATCAACCCAATCGACTAAAGTTGACGGTCACCGACAACGGCCGTGGGCTACCTGCCAATTTCAATTTAGAAACAGATGGTGGCCTGGGATTGGAACTGGTGCAAACGATGATCGTTGAAGACTTGCACGGCACAGTCACCCTGGCGCCGGCCGCCGATGGGGGGACGATGACAACAATTATTGTCCCCAGTGGGGAATTGAACCCAATACGTACCTGATGAAAAACGATCCGCACGCGTACCGCATTGTCATAGCCGATGACGAGGGAGTCATTCGGATGGGGTTGAAGACGATGCTACGAGCGCTGGGGCACAGAGTGGTTGCTACTGCCCGCAACGGGGTTGAGACCATCGAAATGGTCAGGCAATTTCAACCTGACCTGTTGCTACTGGATATTAAAATGCCAGAAATGGACGGACTTGCCGTGGCAAATCACCTGGCAAACGAGGCACCGCTGCCCATCGTTATGCTCACAGCTTACAGCGAACGCACACTCATTGAGCAGGCTATAAAATCCACAGCGGTAGAGGGTTACCTGGTTAAACCGGTTGACGAATCAAAACTGGCCCCGGTGATCAACCTGGCGATAACCCGTTTTGCTGAACGCACATCGGTGGTGACCGAGGCGCACCGACTGAGACAGCGGTTGGCCGGTAGAGACGTCATTACCCAGGCAAAACGCATTTTAATGGCGCAAGAGGGTTTATCTGAACACGAAGCGTATCATCATTTGCAGCTAAGCGCGCGGAAAAAGCAACTTAATCTTGAAGCTGTCGCGCAAACCATCGTTGATAATAACAGCAAAAAGAACGCCACACAACGGCGGGAGCACACCGGCTAACAGTCCAACTTTAATTTGCCACCCGTTTGCCAGCAATCAATAATTCGCCTTCTAAAACATCGATGGCGGTAACTTTGATGTTCAACTGAATATTGGCCAGCGTTTCGTTGATAGTTTCAGTAAGATTCTCAATCACCGAATCTGGAACGTCAAAAGATCCCATTTTTGCTTCGTCCAGTTTCACCTGGAGTTGGTCATTTTCATTAACGGTGGGAATGCCTACAATCAGGGCCGGGACTGACGCAGGGCCTAATCCCTCAAGCTTGCCCGTCATATACACCTTGCCCGCCGTGAACCAAATTTGCGGGTTAGAAACGGGAATATCTGCGCGTTTTTTTAGTTCTAGCGCTACCAAAGAGGTGATTTCTTCATTTGTAATGCGGAATCGAAACTCATTGTTGCCCGATGCTTCTTGTAATGCCTGGTTAAAATTTTCCCGGGTGCGGTCTACTGCATCTTTGTTTGGTTCAATGTAACCACTGGGAGGTTTAGGAAGTTCTGTTTTTTTCGGGCCAAGCCCACAAGCCAAAAGAGGTAAAAGAAATAATGAAAGCACAATGTACCAGCGGCTAAATGAAACCTTAATCATTGCAACCTCCCAACCTTAAGATTTAATGAAAACAAATTATAACATTTAATAAATATTATGACCAATATCCAACAAAACTCGTCACCTGCCATCCAAAAGTCCCAGTCCGACGCAGACCTGTCGCCGGATCGAATAGCGATGTTAATAGAGAGCCTGCTTTTTGTAGCCGACCACCCGGTACTCATTTCTGAATTGGCGGCGGCGCTCGATGTCCGTCCTCACAAAATAGAGAAGGCCCTCGCCACACTCACTGAGGTTTATGGGCACAGGTGTTTGCAGTTGCAACGGATGGGCAACAAAATTCAACTGGTTACAACGCCAGATGCCGCCGAGTACATTGAGCGTTTTTTGGGACTGTCCCTTTCCAGCAAGTTGTCCACGGCCGCGCTAGAAGTGCTGGGAATTGTGGCTTACAAGCAACCCATCACCCGTCCCGAAATTGAAGCCATCCGCGGGGTAAGTAGTGATGGCGTTTTGCGCAACCTGCTCAGCAAAGGGCTAATAGAGGAAGTTGGCCGCCTGGACACGGTAGGGCATCCCCGCCAATATGGAACTACGTTTGACTTTTTAAGGTATTTTGGGCTAACGTCGCTTGATGACCTGCCGCCTCTGGAGATGGAAGAAGAAACCGAAACCACAATGGGTGTGGAAGCAGTACAAATTTAAAACATGCCGCAAGAACCCGGTTATTTGCAGCAATGCACAAATACCCTTTTTTGCTCATTCCGATTGAGACTGGCATAATAGCCAGATAAACACGACGTACAGGGTATCTTTTGACTACCAAACACAGACAGACTATTCGATTACAAAAATACCTGGCCCAAGCGGGGGTGGCCTCTCGACGAGCCTCTGAAAAACTTATCGAGATGGGTCGGGTAAAAGTTAATAATCAGGTAATTACCCAAATGGGGGTTAAAATAGACCCCACCACAGACACCATAAGCGTAGACAACAAGGTAATTACCAGGCCCGCAAAACACGTTTACATTATGCTGAACAAACCTCGCTATGTGCTTTCCACAACCAGCGACAAATGGGGCCGGCGCAAAACCGTGCTCGACCTGGTTGCAGTGGATGAGCGTGTCTATCCTGTAGGAAGGCTAGATTTTGAAAGCGAAGGCTTGATTCTATTGACGAATGACGGGGAACTGGCCCAAAAACTAACGCACCCCACCTTTGCGCACGAACGCGAATACGAAGTTCTGGTAAAAGGCAAACCAGATCGAAACACACTTCGCCAGTGGCGCAAGGGGGGGTTTGAAATTGACGGCAAAGCCGTTGGCCCAATGCAGGTAGAGCATCTTGCCGCCACCGGGCCTGGCTGGCTCCGAATAACCCTTACCGAAGGGCGCAAACGGCAAATTCGTGTCATTGCCGAAGAATTGAACCACCCGGTAATTACCCTCATTCGGGTTCGTTTGGGTCCCCTGAAACTGGGAAAGCTAAAACCCGGCGCGTGGCGTTATTTAACCCCCAAAGAAGTTAATCAATTAAAACACACTGTAAACACCAGAAAGAAACGTCAAAAACCTGTACGCTTTAACCACCCCCCACACCATACTGATAAAGCGAGAGGTTAGTCTTTATGAAACCCCTGACCATTGCTCTTGATGGGTCAGCCGCGTCTGGAAAAAGCACGTTGGGGAGCGCTCTGGCCCACAAGTTAAACTATTTGTTTTTAGATACAGGTGTAATGTACCGGGCTGTGACCTGGGCAGCCCTGAAAGCTGGCATTAATACTCAAGATGAAGCGGCCGTATCTGCCCTGGCAGAAAAGCTCTCTCTGCAAATTCTCCCCCCCACAAAAAATGATGGCCGGCAGGCAACGGTGCTGGTTGACAATACTGATGTGACATGGCGCATTCGAAGCCCTGAGGTTAATGCAAACGTATCGCAGGTTTCATCGTACCCCCGGGTACGCCAGATTCTCACAGCACAGCAGCGCGAAATCGCCAGGCGGGGACCGGTGGTGATGGTGGGACGAGACATTGGCACGGTAGTGTTGCCACACGCCGACCTCAAGATTTTTACCGTGGCCTCCGTGGAGGTACGCGCGCAACGACGCTATGAAGAATGCAAAAAACGGGGGGAAGCCGTAAATTACAACGAATTATTGGCCTCGATGCTTCGGCGCGACAAATTAGACAAAGAAAAAGCCATCTCACCGATGGTTCCGGCACCTGATGCAATCATCATTAATACTGACAATCTGAGCAAGGAAGCGGTGCTGGCCAAAGTTACCGACCTCATTGAAGAAAAACTCCGCCTCTGAATGGGCATATTTTTGCAAATGAAACCCATTTGTAATTATTCATCCCGCCTCCCTTGAAAATAGATGTGTTCTGTCACTGCGAGCGATAGCGAAGCAGTCTCCACGCCTCAAAGCCGGAGATTCCTTCGCTACGCTCGGAATGACATTCCCCTTGAAAACAGTAATCAGCGATCAGTTTTACTGTTGATAGCCGACCGCTGACGGCCGAAAGCTAAATTTTCATCGCCGGCAGCGTCCCGCCAGGGACTGTCCGCCTCCTTATCTATTTGCAGGGGGCAAAGGGGTGGAGCATACTGCACGCAATCTTGGAAAATTTGGCGGGCTGTGGTAGCATTGCTACACATCACATCACCCAGAATGATGCACATAGTTCAAGGAGGAACTTTATGCGAAAAGTGTACATTGTATCAGCAACGCGTACTCCCATTGGCAGGTTTGGCGGCGTGTTTGCCAACCTCTCCCCCGCCGATTTGGGCGCAGTGCCAATGCGCGGTGCGCTGGAGCAAAGCGGTATTGACGGCAATCAGCTCGACCTGATTGTGTTTGGAAATGTGCTGCGCGGCGGGCATGGTCAGCTCATCCCCAGACAGGCAAGCATCAAAGCGGGCATACCGGTTAACGTGGACAGTATGGCTGTGGATATGGTGTGCGCATCGGGGATGGCGGCGCTGTACAACGGTGCCAACGCCATCCGCACCGGCGACGCCGAATTGGTCCTGGCCGGCGGCATCGAATCAATGTCACAAGCGGGCTTTATGCTATCATCGGCGGCACGATGGGGCTACAAACTCATTCTCAATCGCGTAGAACCGGTGCAAGACATTTTGCAATACGATGGCCTAACCGACCCCACCAATGGCGAAGCGATGGGCGCACAGGCAGACCGGCTGGCAGCAGAGTACGGCGTTACCCGCGATGACGTGGACGAAATTGCCGCTACCTCACAGCAGCGGGCACACAAATCCACCACCGCAGGCTGGTTCAGCCCGGAAATTACCCCCGTTGAAGTGAAAACACGCCGGGGAACGCAAGTAATTGACACCGACGAGGGTATTCGCCCCGAAACTACCGTCGAAACATTGGGCAAACTGCGTCCTGCTTTTGGCACTGATGGCATTTTCACCGCCGGAAACTCCAGCCAAATTAGTGACGGCGCAGCAGCACTGCTGCTGGCCAGCGAAGAAGCCCTCAAACAACACAACCTCACCCCCGTGGCAAAAATCCTGGGCGGCGCATGGTACGCCGGTGAAACCTGGCGGTTTCCCGAAGCCCCTATCCCCGCCACCCAAAAACTACTCTCAAAGTTAGATATGAACCTCTCAGATTTTGACTTGTTTGAAAATAACGAAGCGTTCGCCCTGAACAACGTACTCTACCATCGCCTGCTAGAAATCCCCCTGGAGCAAATTAATATTTTGGGCGGTGCGGTGGCGCTGGGACACCCCATTGGCGCATCGGGGGCACGGATTGTTGTCACCCTGCTAAACGGGTTGGCCCAACAGAATTGTCGGCGCGGCATTGCCACCATCTGTCACGGCATGGGCGGCGCCGCAGCAATGGCAATTGAACGGGTTTAACGGTGATTGGTTGAATGGAGATTGGTTAATTGTCCAATCTCTAATTTCTACTGCGGGAAAAGTGTTATGCAACCTTCAGCCGATGTGGTCATCTGTGGCGCGGGGATCGCCGGTATTTCCGCCGCATACTTCCTCAGCGTGGAATACGGCGTTAAGCATGTGGTGCTGGTAGATGAGCGCCCCCCGCTCAGCCTGACCAGCGACAAATCTACCGAAGCTTATCGCAACTGGTGGCCCGGCCCCGGCAATGCGATGGTGGCCTTGATGAACCGCAGCATTGACCTGCTAGAAAACCTGGCCCGGCAAAGTAATAACCGCCTCAACCTCAATCGCAGAGGGTATCTGTACGCCACCGCCACCCCCGCCCGGATTGATGATTTTCGGCGGACAGCAGAAGCAGCAGCCGAACTTGGGGCCGGGCCGGTGCGCGTGCACAGCGGCAGCCCCACCGACCCACCCTATCAGCCTGCCCCAGCGCACGGGTTTGAGAATCAGCCCACCGGCGCAGACCTCATCACCGACAAAAGTCTAATTCGTCAACAGTTCCCCTTTTTAGCTGAAAAAACCGTTGCCGTGGTGCATGCCCGGCGCTGCGGGTGGTTCAGTGGTTATCAACTGGGGATGTTGCTGCTGGAAAAAGCGCGGGCGCGAGGCACGCAATTGATCCAGGGGCACGTTGCGGGGGTGCGCGTGGCGCACAATCGGGTTTCGGCGGTACAGGTTGAAGCGCTCGCCGGCGGAGTACAGTCCATTGCTACCGGCGCGTTTGTGAATGCCGCCGGCCCATTCATCAAACAAGTGGGACAAATGATAGGTGTTGACCTGCCTGTTTTTTCAGAATTGCATCTAAAAATTGCTTTCAAAGATCACCTGGGTGTTATTCCACGGCATGCCCCACTGGTTATCTGGACAGACACCCAGCGGTTGCCGTGGTCGGAAGAGGAACGTGCCTTTTTGGCGGAAGACAAAGGTGCGCAGTGGTTGCTGAATGAGTTTCCAGGCACAGTTCATTTTCGACCCGAAGGTGAAGGGGACAGCCCGATAGTGCTGATGCTGTGGCCCTACCATACCGCCCCCCGGGAGCCGACATTCCCCCTGCCAGAAGATACAGACTACCCAGAGATTGTGTTGCGCGGGTTAACCACAATGGTTCCCGGACTGGCGGCCTACCTTAACCGGATGCCCAAGCCATTTGTTGACGGGGGGTACTACACCAAAACGCAAGAGAATCGGCCACTCATTGGCCCGCTTCCCATTGAAGGTGCGTACATTATCGGCGCGCTCTCCGGCTTTGGGTTGATGGCCGCAGCAGGCGCCGGCAACTTGCTGGCAGCGCACATCACCGGCGGTCAACTCCCTTTGTATGCCCCGGCTTTCCAACTGAGCCGCTACGCTGACCCGGAATATCGCCGCGTATTAAACCACTGGGGCGATTCTGGGCAACTGTGATGTGTGCATAATTTGCCATTGCACCACACCCCAAAACCTGCTATACTCCAAAAGACAATCTCGCTTCGCCAATCTCACAAACCACAAACGGAATTAAAAAGAGCATGGGCTGGCTCAATAAGCTAAAGCGCCAAATATCCAGCATTGGAACCAAAATTATCTTGCCTTATCTGCTATTGACATTGATTGTCGCCGGTGTAGGCGCGTTCATTGCCACCACGCTGGTTACCAGTACCCTGCAAGAACGATTCAACAACCAACTTCTCGACGCGGGCCGCGTTGTATCTGAAGGGATGGTGAGATTTGAAGAGGAACGGCTCGCTGTACTGCGCGCTGTAGCAGGCACACAAGGAGTGGCAACCGGCATTGCCACACACAACCGCCAGGAACTGGCAACACTGGTTCCGCCCATCATTGCCAATAGCACCACCGACGCCGTGGAATTATTAGATCTGAACGGGCGCGAAGTATACGGCTGGCAACGTATACCAGGCCAAAGTTCACCAAATTTTCAAGAACGGTTCGACGCAGACTATTCTCAAATTAACCCGGTGCGCAAAGTTTTAGACGGCGTCATCGACGAATTAGGGGATAAGCAGGTTTTGGTGAGCAACACCCCGCTGGGCATGATGATCTTTACTATTGGGCCGGTTTATCAGGATGGTCAACGGGTGGGCGTCGTTCTGGTTGGCACGTACATCCAGAAAATAATTTCTGAGCTTCACCAAACGGCAGCCGCGCATGTAACATTGTACGACCAAACCGGGACGGTTATTGCCACCACATTGGGTGGAGGGCAACAAAACATCGCTGACCTGGTTCAAGAATCGCCAGGACAATACAGATTGGTGCTTAACCTACTGCAACAATCGCCAACCTATTATCACGTTGTTTCAACACGCGCCAACAGCGCAGTTTACCTGGGGAAAGTGCGCGTTTTAAACCAGGAATATACGCTGGCCTATGGCGATTGGCGGTTGCGCAACCAATCTTTTGGATTATTCAGTGTTGCCTTGCCCAGCGATTTCATTGCCAGCACCGCCGCAACCAGCCGCACGCTGCTCAGCCTGTTATTTTCAATTGCCACCATTGCCGTTTTTGGCCTGGGTTTTTTTATCGCCCAGCGCATCATTCAACCGCTTAACCATCTGGTGAAAACAGCACTGGCCATCACACAGGGTAATCTCAAACAGCGCACGGGCATCCAGCGATCAGACGAGATTGGTGCGCTGGCGCACTCCTTCGACACGATGACCGACAATCTTGTCGAGCGGAATCGTCAACTGGTGGAACAAGCCAGCAAGCTAGAAACCATCCTCAACAGCATTGCCGATGGCGTCATTGTGCTGAATTTGCAGGACGACATCATCAGCACCAACCCGGCAGCCCGCCAAATTCTAGTCGATATGTCGCCTGAGTTGCAGCAAAGCATGCTCAAAGACCTGCCAGCCGCCATCCATCCTCCTTCCCAAAACGTGGACTCGTCCGGGCGACCCCGCATTCCACACCGACGTTACCGCGTCGGCAACCGCGTATTTAGCGCCCTGGCAGCCCCGATGCAAACGCCCAACAAAGAAAAGCTGGGCACAATTATTGCGTTGCGCGATGTTACACGTGAAGCCGAAGCTGAATATCTGCAAGATGGGTTCATTACCAGTATCTCCCATGAACTGCGCACCCCCCTGACAACGGTAAAAGGATACAGTGACCTACTACTCACAATACCCAATAATTTAAATGACCGCCAACGTTCGATGCTCAAAGACATTAACTATAACGCCAACTTGCTGGCACACCACATTAACAAATTGATCGACATCTCTGAAATTCAGGCCGGTACGCTGGCCTTAAATACCACCCCGCTTGATCTTAACGACATCGTTGCCACCGTGGTTGAAAAGTGGCGGCCCATAATAGAAGCCCGCTCGCTCACGCTAACCCTCAACATCCCTCCACAACCCATTATGATCAGTGGCGACCCGTTACGATTGGCCTGGGCCGCAGACAACCTGATCAGTAATGCCTGCAATTACACGCCGGCGGGGTCCATCACCGTTTCTGTGCGACGGGAGAATGAGTTTGCCAGGATTGATGTAACTGATACCGGTGTAGGAATTATCGCCGCCGACCAACCTTACATTTTCGACCGTTTTTTTCGGGCAAATAACAGCCACGAAGCCACATTCAATGTTGATGGTGTGGGGTTGGGGTTATTCATTACTCGCGCCATCATTAATTTGCACGCCGGCCAGGTGTGGGTAAAAAGCAAAGTTGATCGAGGCAGCACTTTCAGTGTGAGAATACCAATATTATAGTGAAAGCACTTAGACTTCAGACAATGGGATGAAACGGTTCGTTATGGGTGGGGATAGACCACTGGTCTATCCCTACAAATGGCGGTAGAGAGGATGGTCTTTTTCACTCAATTGTCTGATATTTAACGAATTGCTCTATTACGTGGGACATCGGAGTGAATTAACCGAACAAATGATGAAAGATTCCGCTCCCCTGCTGGAAAAAAAACCATCACAGAATAGTACCTGGATTATTCTACTGCTGGCCTTGCCATTGGGGTGCGCTTGTGTTTTTTTAGCTACAGCGCTGGCGCTCAGGATTCAGCCTGATCATCTAAACCGGGTGAGTTTATCGGCCAAATCTCAGGCTGACTACAGCCGGCGCGCCCCAGCAAACCGCTCCTTTGCCCCACTCAATCCGGCCATTGCCACAGAAGTTGCCATCGACGCCGCACACCTGCGCACAACGCCAAATGCTAATCCCAACCAGGCTCCCATTACCATTGCCATTTTACCGGCCACGCCAACAACCACACCATCACCCACCGCTACTTCTCCGCCACCGCCCTTGGCGCGCCCAACGGCAACAAAAACCGTGGCACCAACCGCCACGCCCACTATCCCCCCCACCGCTGTCGCCCCACCGACCAGCACATCCACACCCAGAATTAACCCTACAATCATCGTCACTGCCACACCGATCCCCACCGCCACCCCAACGCCTACAAACACGGCCACGGCTTCTCCAACGCCAACGCTCCCTACCGTACCCAGCAACACGCCTACTGCGACCCCCACGACCACGCCCACCGCAACCCCCACCGCAACCCCCACGGCTTCTGCCACGTCAACGCCCACAGCCACCAATACACCAACACCCACTGCTACCTTCACTGCCACAGCAACGCCCACGGCCACGCCCACCGCAACGCCCGCCCTCTTTCCGCCCGTGGTGCAGGCTGTAATGCCCAACACACAAGTTAATACCGCCACCCTGTCCATCACCATTACCGGGCAGAATATTCAACCGGGGTGTTCTGCTGTTTTGCAGTCGGCGCAATTTGGTCTCGTTCCGCTTATTTCGCCCACCTGCACCCCATCGACCACCGTGAGCGGGGCAGTTCCCCAAAACATTGTCGCCGGATTTTACACCGTCACCGTCACCAACCCAGACAGCCAGTTCGGCGCGCTGGCCAACGCCTACACCGCCACCAATCCTGTACCGGGCAATCTATGGGTCAGACCCGCCATCACAAATACCAATATTCCAACTCTAACCATCACCATCACCGGCAAACATTTCCGCAACACAGGATTTCCGGGTGACTTGCGCGTCACATTGGGCAACACTTCGCTTTCAGCTTTAACATTTGTCAGCTCAAACACCGTCACAGCGCTGCTCCCCGGCAGTTTGCCAATTGGACAATACACCCTCACCATTACAAATCCCGGCCCCACCGCCCCCGCTGCCACGTTGACCAACGCGCTCACCCTGTACACCATCCCCGACCCTGCAATGCCCCCTGCTTGCACCGACCCCACCATCATCAATTGCAACAATGCCGCCGGTGACCCAGACGGCTTGCTGGCACGGATACCGCCCGGCATTACCGGAACCATCACGCTTGATTTTGGGGCTGGTAACGGCATTACAGATGGTCCTGGCTATGATTTAGTCTACTACGAGCGAGTTGTCACCGCGGGTATTTGGCTCGATTACATCACCATCACTGTTTCAACAGATGGGGCGGCGTGGTACCCTGTGCTTGCCTGGGATGGCGTGGCCGGTAACGTGAATGGGACCAACATAGACAGCTACGCCACCGATGCGGACGGCGAACAGGAAAATGAACCTATCCCCGCCACCGACCTGTACCCTGCACCGTCCGGCACGCTGCCCAACTACGGTATCGCCATCGACCTGAACGGCGTCATCCCTGCGGTGCCCGGTGGCCCCTTCCGTTACGTTCGTTTTGCTCACCCCCTCTCCGCAACGGAACCCGCTCAAATTGATGCGCTGGTGCGGCTGCACTAATTGCGGTGTAACCGAACAAAGGCGCAAACTTACGCTTGATTTTTCAGGCGGCACGCTTAAAATATCTAGTGTAATTCCAAGAGACATTTTCAGGGACACATATATTGTTTCAAAATAATGTAGTGACAGAGTACTACTCTGTCACTACAACACGGTTCTTGACGGAAACATGATGCACGAATTTCTGGTTTGAAATTACGCTAGTAATCTCAAACCCCCATTGGAGTATCCAGATGGAAATTAAAGTTTACGCTACGCTGCGAGAAAAAGTGGGCAGCAAAACAGTCACATTTCCCCAAAAATCAAAAATGACCGTCGCGCAAATCATAGAGGCGTTGTTCGCGCAGTACCCAACTGTGCGCGCCGAACTGCTCACGCGCAACGGTGACCTGCATTCCGCATTCCACTTTTTCATCAACGGACGAGATGCGCGGTATCTTGACGGATTGGACACCGTTATTACAGAAAAAGATGATGTTCGTATTTTTCCACCGGTCGGCGGGGGAATTGTATGAAATTAACATTTGGTGTTCCACTCTGGTTAATGAAAGTGTACCTGACCGACCTCGGCGCAACGGAGACGGCAGAAAATGTAATGGTCGGCGATGGGTGGCAGGCGATTGTGCGCAAAAGTGAACCGGCGCGGATCGGGTCGCTGGTGGTGGGCCGCATAGAGGTTGAGTTCTTGGGAGATGAAACGGCCATTGAAGCCGTTCTGGAAAAACTTCACTGGAAAACAATGCGCGGCGGGGGATAGTCAGCGTAAAAAATCTAACGTTGTGACAAAAGTAGTAGACGGTTCCCCGCCTGATTGTTATGATAGTAATAATAGGCACGTGTGGAGGTGTAGAATGGATCCATTTGCAACAATTAAAGCGCACAATGGCAAGTCGATAGCATGGGAACTGGAGGGACTGACGCCAACGCCGGAAGAAGAATGGCATCGAATGCGCGCGTTTTTGGGGCTGGGACAAGAAGATTTAGATGCTATGGCAGAAACGGTGGAGGCCCTGTTCCGGCGGGGGTACGAGCTGGTGGTAGGTAATTACGATTATCTGCTGCAAAATCGTGAAACCGCTATGATTTTAGGCTGGGAAAAGGGTGCAGACGAAGAACACCTGGCGGAGCGGAGGCGATTTTTCACCATCTGGCTAGCTCGTACGTTGGGGTTAGACCTTAGCGAGGATTTTGCCCGCTATTTATTCAAGGCCGGGCAAATTCACGCCGCGCACGGCCCACGGAAAATCCATGTCCCAGAAGTATACGTTACCAGCGCGATTAGCCTGGTGAATGCCACATTTGCGCGGTTTCTGGCGGAAGAGATGCCTGGTTCGCCGGTGATACCGGCCGCCCTGGCCGGGTGGAATAAAATGCTGAGCATGCACTTGCACATGATGATTACCGGCTATCACACGGCCCTGGCATTAGATAGTGGCGATTTTGCAGTTCCTGTATCGTTGTTTGGTAAAATGCGCACCGTAACCGGACGACACAAGTTGCAAATGCACCTGCCCAATGGCGCACGGATGGGAACGGCTTTACAAAAGTTTTTTGATTACTTCCCGCGTACTCGTCAAGAAGTGTTTGACGTTGATTGGC
This sequence comes from uncultured Anaerolineaceae bacterium, assembly GCA_964413895.1. GTDB lineage: Bacteria > Chloroflexota > Anaerolineae > 4572-78 > 4572-78 > JANTHQ01. The sequence goes on along the minus strand of CAYPUV010000094.1, from coordinate 172 downwards.
AGGGACGTGAGCGACTGGATTCCACGGGGACGCCGTGGTTTGAAGCCCAAAAAATCTACAAAATTAAACCGATGTGGCGCGTATTGCTGAACGGCAAAGACCTTAGCTACAGCGGTGGGTTAGCTGTCTCTTATAAAAATCTCCGAGCTCACGAGACTACTGAGCAAACGGA
>CAYPUV010000093.1:0-13929 GCA_964413895.1 uncultured Anaerolineaceae bacterium | reverse complement strand
GCTGCCGGTGTTGACCCCAGAACCCCACGACCTTTAGTCGTGGGAGTATGTCAGACGCGCTCAATAATTTCCTGACCAAACAACCCGTAAGGCCGTATCATTAAGATGATAACCAGCACAACAAATGAGATGACTGAATTTAAACCCTCTCCGATGTAGCCACCGGTGTACGCTTCTAGCAAGCCGATGATTACGCCGCCAATGACTGCGCCAGGGATTGAATCGAGACCGCCCAGAATTACCACCGGGAATACGCGCAGACCAATGCCGCTGATGTTGCCGCTGACACCCAGAATATTGGCGACGATAATCCCTCCAATCGCCGCCGTTGCCGCCGAAATAGACCATGCCATGGCAAAAACACGCTTGACGCTGATGCCCATTGATAACGCTGCCTGTTGGTCATCGGCTACGGCGCGCATAGCAATGCCATCGCTAGAGCGATGGAAGAACAAACTGAAGCCAATTAAAAACAGGGCCGCAATACCAATCGTCCACAATTTATCGGTGGTGATGGTGGCCCCTAAAATTTGCAGCGGTTCACTGGGGACAAACCCCGGAAACGCCCGTTCTTCGGTACCCCAAATGGCGCTAACAATCGCCCTCAGCAAGCTAGACAGGCCAATCGTCACCATAATTAGCGAGATAATCGGCTCGCCAATCATCGGACGCAGCACTAGCCTTTCTAGCACGACACCCAGCGCAACGGCTACCGCAATTGTCACCAGAATGCCAATCGTCCAGTGCCAGCCCAACTCGCCAACCACCGCAAAGGTGACGTATGCGCCAACCAGCAAAAACTCGCCCTGAGCAAAGTTAAGTACATCGCTGGCTTTGTAAATGAGCACAAACCCCAGCGCCGCCAACGCCAACACGGCGCCATTGGTTAAACCACTCAGACTCAATTGCAAAAATTGGTCCATCTTCTTCTCCTGATGCAGTTGCCTGAAGCAAATTTTTCGCCGGCGACTCTCATCAAACGCCGGATATTTTATTTTGTGCCGTTGACCATCGACTCAATGCGCAATCGTGTTTGCAGGGTAGAAGTACGCCCATCCTGATAGGTAATGACAGTGGTCACGTCCAGGTGGTCGTTTTGACTATAGAGAGCGGTAATAATGTCATCATAACGCTGGGCCACAAAACGCCGTCGAACTTTTCGGGTGCGAGTCAGTTCCGCGTCGTCCGCATCCAGTTCTTTGTGCAACAGCAAAAATCGCTGAATGCGCGCCGCCGGAGGCAGATCGACGTTGGCAGCCTCAACGTGTTTGCGAATAAGGGTGTAAACTTCCAATTTTTGGGCCAGGTCGGTATAAGTGGTATAGGCGATCCGGTTGTTTTCGGCCCATTTGCCCACATTTTCCATATTGATGTTCATTATTGCTGTAACAAACGGCCAGTCGCCGCCAAACACTACCGCTTCTTTAATGTAAGGGCTAAACTTAAGTTTGTTTTCAATAAACTGTGGGCTGAATTTTGTGCCGTCGTGCAAAGTCATTACATCTTTAGCCCGATCAATGACAACCAGGTGTCCATCATCATCAAAATAGCCCGCGTCGCCAGAGTGCAGCCAGCCATCTTTAAGTGTTTCTCTGGTGGCCTCTTCGTTGCGGTAGTAGCCTTGAAAAACGGCGGGCGAGCGAACCAATATTTCACCATTTTCATCAATTCGAATTTCTGTTTTGGGGATTGGCGTGCCCACTGTTTGAAACTTTACGTCGCCATCACGATGTACCACAGAGATGCCGCTGGTTTCGGTTTGGCCGTAAATTTGCTTCAGGTTAACACCCAGGGCGTGGAAAAAACGGAAGACGTCTGGCCCCAACGCTGCGCCGCCGGTGTACGCCCGGCGTAAATAGCGTAATCCTAAATGGTCTTTTATCATCTGGAATACCAGCCAATCGGCCAGAAAATACTGGATTTTCAGGCTCAGAGATGGTGTTTCTTTTCTGAAACGCACATCAGCCATCTGGTACCCGATGGGAAGCGCCCAGTTGTATATTTTTCTCTTGAGCCAGGAGCTATCTTCTATTTTTACCTGCACCCGGCTGACCAGGTTTTCCCAAATGCGAGGAGGGCTGAACATAACCCGCGGCCCAATTTCTCGAATATTCTGCTGCACGGTTTCCGGTTCTTCTGGAAAGTTCAGAGCAAAACCGCGCTGTAAGCTGCAAGCAAACGACATCATTTGTTCGCCGATCCATGCCAGCGGTAAAAAGCTTACAAACTCGTCGTCCCGGCCAATGGGGTCTACCTCCATCAAGTTCAGCCCCATACTGATGAGATTGTTGTGGGTGAGCATAGCCAGCTTGGGGTCGCCGGTTGTGCCAGAGGTAGTGGACAGGATTGCCAGATCAGAACCCTTGCCCTGTGCAACACTCTGTTCAAACCAATTGGGAAAATCTTTTTCATACGCCCGGCCCAATTTCTCTACGTCGTAAAAATACATCAAAAAATCTTCGGTATAATTGCGCAGGCCTTTGGGGTCGTAATAAATAACTTCCCGCACCGAAGGCAGGTCAGACCACAATTCCAGAATTTTGTCTACCTGCTCCTGGTCTTCAGCCACAATGAATCTCACGTCGGCGTGATCGATAATATATGTCACCTCATTAACAATTGCATCCTGGTAAATGCCAATGCTTTTCGCGCCCGCCGATTGCGCAGCCAACTCGGCGTAAATCCATTCCGGGCGATTATCGCCAATAATGGCGATGGTGTCGCCCCGTTCCAGACCCAGACTGGTTAGCCCCAGGCAAAAATATTTCACGTGTTCCAGATATTCCCGCCAGGTCACGGCCTGCCAGATTCCAAATTCTTTTTCACGGATGGCTATTTTTTTGTCGCCGTATTCTGCGGCACGTTCTAGCAGGAGTTGGGGGAAGGTTTCACCCATAGACCGTCTCCTTCCATAAGGTTGTTGCGCGTTTTTGTGTGTTAGATGGTGATGTGTTCTTCACCCAGATACGCTTTAAGCACCTCTGGGTTGTGTTGCACTTCATCCGGGGGGCCATCGCCTATTTTCATGCCAAAGTCTAGCACGGCCACCCGGTCAGAAATGTCCATGACCACACCCATATCGTGTTCGATGAGGAGAATGGTTACGCCATGTTCTTCGTTCACATCAAGAATAAAGCGCGCCATATCTTCTTTTTCTTCCGCGTTCATCCCAGCCATTGGCTCGTCAATCACCAGAATGGCGGGTTGCAAAGCCAGCGCGCGCCCCAGTTCCACGCGCTTTTGTAGGCCATAGGCTAAAGCGCCAACCGATTGTTTGCGGATAGCTTGAATTTCAAGCAGGTCAATCACATCTTCAATGTATTTGCGATGTTCAATTTCTTCGTGCTGAACTTTGCCCCAATACAGCGCACCGGTAAAAACATTTGACTTCAGATAGATATGTCGCCCCAACATCAGGTTATCTAGTACCGTCATATGTTTGAATAGCTCGATATTTTGGAATGAACGGGCCACGCCTGCTGACGCGATTTTATACGGGCGCATTTTGGTCAGTTCGTATTCATGATTGTGATTGTAGAATACAATCCGCCCACGCTGGGGATGGTACAGACCGCTGATGCAATTGAGCAAGCTGGTTTTACCGGCTCCATTCGGCCCAATAACCGACACGATTTCGCTCTGGTTTATTTCCAGGCTCACCCCGCTGATGGCTGCCACACCGCCAAAACTAAGGTGAATATCCTCTATTTTCAGTTGAAGTTGGCCGGGAGCAAGAGAACTTCCGTTGAGGTTGTGTGTGATTCCACGGGTCATTTGTTGTTTCTCCGTGTGCAATAGAGAGAAAGCCACGTCTGATGATTAAATTTGGCACATTGATGATACAGTCACCAGTGTACCAGTGAACCGTTAACGAAGCGTTCACAAAAGCGTTAATGGTTCCGTTAATTCAGGGGTTTGGGGAAAATAGGCGGCGGAAACCGGTGTGGTGTTTATTCTTGCCGCACCAATCCGCGCAGGGCCATATTGGGGATGACAACCGCACCCTGACGGTCTCCGGCGGCGTCGCCTTGCGCCGTTTGGAGTTCGTCAAGCATGCCCAATTCGTCAAAGATGGTGGTGGCCCTAAAATGGCAGTCGATGGCCCAGGCAGATTGTCCAGCCCGGTCATAGAGACGGCGCAGGATAAGGTAGGTACGCGCCAGATCGGGACGGGCGCGAATTTGTCGCAGGCGCGTTGCTGCTTCTATCAGGTTGGCCTCGATGGCTGACCAGTTGGGCACGGGGAGCAGGGCTTGCGCCTGAGCGCGCAAACGATGCCAAATAGCTCTGGCCCAACGGTCGTCTGCCTCTTCAATCCGAGGGAGGGTTTGTTCTAATTGACGCAAAGCTTGCGGTACCTGTCCGTTTTGCAGCAGGGCTTCTGCCAAAAACAGGCACGAAATGTGTGTAAAGACACGATAGTTTTTTTCTTTGGCACGGGCCAGGGCGCGCTGAAGGACCTTTACCCCTTCTTCTGCGTTGCCCAAATGAGCCATTGCTCTGCCGGCAAGGCAGCGCGCCATAAAGCAATAAGATGTAAAGCCGGTCTCCTCGCAGAAGGGGTTTATGCGCTGCACAACATCCAAACAGCGCGCCCAATGGTGTCGTTCGGCGTGAATAAAAGCCAGGTTCATATTTGCCATTGCCACCGCCGAGCTACTGCCAGCGGTTTCGGCCAGTTCAACACCGCGCTTTCCAGCATCGAAGGCGCGCTGCCACGCACCCACCCGTGCATAAGCCACGGCCAGGTAGCCATAAATTACGGGCAGGTCGGGCGGTGGATTAATACTGTCATCAAGCTTAACGTAGCGCAACAGGTAGGCAATGGCATCATCGTACGCGCTAAGCGCAATCCCTACGCGGCCCAACATGCGCAGGGCCGCATACAACAGGGCGGTGTTATCTCGTTCTTCGGCGTTGCGCAATAGGCGACGAGCGTATTCGTCGGCCAGACGGCATTGGTTGCGCAACCACAGCAGTTGAGCAGACCGATGGAATATGCGCCCCAGGCGATCTTCGTCGCCGATGGCGCTGGCCAGGCGTTCTGCTTCTTGCAAAATAGGTAAAGCACGATCGATTTCGCCGGTAAAGGCATACGCGGCAGCCAGTTGCAGGTTCAGATCCAGACGTTCCTGGTGGCGACTGCCTTCCGCACCAGAGCTGTGCCGCAACAGGCGCATCGCTTTCATGCCGAAGTCACGGGCTTCTTGATAAGAACGCACCGCTAAAGCCATATCGCCCGCTTTCAGTAAATACGGCAGCGCACGTTGGGGGGCGTCTGAGTGGCTGTAGTAATGCGCCAATTGTGCAGGATGACATAATTCCGGGTCTTGAATCTCGGTTTCCAGAGCTTGTGCAATACGCCGGTGGATAATCCGCTGGCGTGCCCGACTCACTTCCTGGTAGGCAACGGCTCGAATTTTATCGTGGCTAAAATCATAACCGTCAGCCTCTTCCACTACCAGTCCGCGAGCCAACCACGTTTCCAGGGCATCTACAATTTCTTCTTCCGGCAAGTCGCTGGTTGCCTTTAAAACCCGAAAGTTGAATGTGCGCCCAATGGCTGCAGCAGTCGCCAGTAAATTGCGGCTGGTTTCATCCAGATGGTCGAGGCGGGCTTCAATAACGGATTTAATACTGGCCGGTAATGGATAGGACGTATCTTTTTTATAATCGCGATCTTTGCGCCGGCTCCTGCCTGTCCGATTAAACCAGGCGTTGACCATTTCAATAACGAAGAAGGGATTGCCTTCAGTTTCGCGGTAGATGCGGCTGAGCAGGGTGCGGTGGGGATTGGGGGTATCCATCAGAAAGCCGGCCAACCGGCGCGTTTCTTCGGGGGAAAATCGTCCCAGTTCAATGAATGAAACCTGATTGCGACGCTGCAAACTTCGTAAAATGTGTTGCGTCGCCGGGGAAAGATATTCACGTTGGAGGGTGCCAATAATTAGTAACGGCGATTGAACGCAGTGCCAGGCTATATAGGCTAAAAATTTCCAGGTTGCGCCATCGGCCCAGTGTAAATCTTCCAGCAGCAACACCAGGGGGTTGCTCTCGCTATCGGTGAGCGTTAGGATAAATCGCCCTAACCCTTCCGACAAATGATAGCGGTCGGTAACGCCGTCTGCAGCCAAAGCGCGGGGAAGTGAGGGGAACCGGTCGGCCAGTTCGGGCCAAATTTGCGCCACACTCCCCAGCCACGGCGGTGGAGGCTCGAACCACGCCCAGTTGATACTGGATTCACCGTGTCGCAGCGCTTCTACCAGCGGATGGTAGGAAATCATTGTTTCAAACTCCCGGCATTGCCCGGTGAGCAAGGTTACTTGATGCGTATTTGCCCCACACCATTCTTGGACTAATCGGGTTTTGCCCACGCCGCTTTCCCCATTTACCAGCAAAAATTGGCCGCGTCCCAGGGTTGCCTGAGCCAGGGCATAGTCTAATCGGGCGATTTCAGCTTGCCGGGCGATGAAAGGTGGAGCTGTTGGCTCCACAGAAGCGGGCCAAATGGATTGTTGACGCTGGATTTTTGCGGGTGCGTCGTTGGCACTGGGCGGAAGTAATTTGTCATTCGACGGGGATAAATCGGCGGGGGCGGGTGTTCCCTGGCGAATACGTTGGTAAAGTGCAACTGTTTCTGGCATCGGGGCTGCATCTAATTCATCAAGCAGCACTTGCTGACACTGCTCGTACTGTTGCAATGCGCGCCCCCGGTCGCCGTTACGATAGTAGCTTTCCATCAGGACACGGTGTGAACTTTCACGGAGGGGGTCTATGTGCAGCAGTCGTTCTGCCAGTAAAACTGTTTCGGCGGTGAGTTGGTATTGTTTTGTGTGCTGGATGAGGGTGTGGAGTGTGTTGAGGTATTTTTGTTGCCATTGAGCGCGCAACGGCACAATCCAATCATCGTACACACCGGGGGCTAAATCGCCCTGGTACAGGTCAAGCGTTGTCCAGATATCTGGGGGCAGTTGGGGGGTGGAGCCGAGGTGGGCGAGGATTTGAGCAATTTCCGATTCAAAGGCAAGGGTGTCAATCCATAGCGCGTCACCGGGGTCGAACAAGATATGCCCGCCATCCACATCTTGCAAGAGCGCATCCAACTCAAGGGGGTCCAACACCTGCCGCAGGCGGTGCAGATACTGGCGCAGGTTTCGTCGGGCGGCGCTTTCGGTGGTGTTGGGCCATAGTGTAAACGCCAATTGTCGGCGCTGGACGGGGAAATTATGGTGCAGGGCAAAATAAACCAGGAGCGATTGTGTTTTAGGCGACCCGGTATCAAGAAATTTGTTTTGCCGGGGACGGCCGCCATCGGCCGGGGACGGGGAGCTGGCCATAAGTTTGAGCGCGCCAAATAAAAAAAGCCGACCTTTCACTGTTTGGCTGTAGCCTCTTCACTGTGCAAACATTATTACTGCCACGTTGTTTCCAGTACTGGACGGCCTTGATTATATTAGGTTTTTACAGCAATTGCAAACGAGCTTTCGATCATCGCTCATTATTAATGGTAGCCGTTTTCCTCAACGTATATTACTTTGCTGCCCTGTGGCTCAAACCGGAAGAAAACTGGTCGCAGTTCCGGTAATGCGCGGGCAATGTCCCCGTGTTTCTCCGGCGGGGCGTACAGCAGCAAGAACCCGCCCCCACCGGCTCCCAAGATTTTCCCCCCAATTGCACCGGCGGTGCGTGCTCGCTTGTACCAGCCATCAATTTGGGCGTTGCTGACATGGGCCGTTAGCTTGCGTTTCTCCATCCAACCGGCGTGCAAGATTTCTCCAAAAGCGCCCAGATTTCCTGCGCGCAACGCCTCTCGCAACTGGTCTGCCAGGGCCACCATTCGATGCAGTGCCGCGCGTTTGTTTGGATTGGCGCGGGTTTCCCTGGCCTGTTCCGTGAGCAGCCCATCGGTGCGACGGGTCATGCCGGTGTACAATAACAGCAGGCTGCTTTGCAATTTTTGGCGTGTTTCTAAAGTGCAAATTACGGGGTCAACATAAACGCTGCCATCAGGATTAAACCGGATGTATTGCAGGCCGCCATATGCAGCAATGTACTGGTCTTGTTTTCCGGCGGGGCGGTGACAGTAGTCCATTTCGATGGCACAGGCTTCACGGGCCAGTCGTTCTGCGCCGGCCAGGTAGCCATTGGCGGCGTAGAGGGCGTTCAACAATCCCACCGTGTAACTTCCAGATGACCCTAACCCCGTTCCCCGCGAAGGAATATCGGAAATAGAAGTAATTTCTACGCCTGAATTTATCCCCAGCAACCGTAGCGATTCACGGATTAGTTCGTGTTTCACCTCATCCACAGTATCCACAATCTCAGTTACAGAGTAGCTGGCCCGGATTTTGTGGTCGAATTTGGGGTTGGTGGTAACGTAGATGTATTTATTAATGGCGGTGCTGACCACTGCCCCCGGCTCGTTCTCATAAAAAGCAGGCAGGTCGCTGCCACCGCCGGCAAAACTAATGCGCAAAGGCGTGCGAGTGATAATCATTTTTTACCCTCTAATAAATGATAGGGTTTGCAACCCGGCACTTACGGCACTTTTGAAACCGGCCCAGGTGTTTAGCCCCTTAACAATTGTCCAAATGGGTGCGGGGCGGAACATCCACTCGCGCGTAGCTCGTTTTTGCCAGTAATTCAGCGCTTCTGCGGAGAGATTTTCGTAATCTAACACCGTGGATTTGTCCATATCAACCTGTTCCCAGTTGGTGCCGGGCCTGAACCAGCCGTTTTCAACAACTTCGTAAAAGAAGGGTGTCCCAGGGTACGGTGCGGCAATATGGAAAATAGCCACATTGAGGGGCAGTTGTTTGGAGAAAGCAATCGTCTGTTGAATTGTCTCTACGGTTTCGCCGGGCAGCCCAATGATGAAATAGCCGAAGTTTTTTATCCCGGCGGCCCGCGCCCATTTTAACGCTTGCCTCGCCTTTTGGGGGTCGGCCCCTTTCCGGGCACGTTTTAATATATCAACGGAGCCAGATTCGATGCCCCAAGAAATCATATGACAGCCCGCTTTGCCCATTATTTTGAGCATTTCTTCGTCCACATAATCTACGCGACTGTTGCACATCCATTTCATATTAATATTTTCATCAATCATGGCGTGGCAAATATCCATTACTTGCTGACGGTTAACGGTGAATAAATCGGCGTAGAACATGATGTTGTTAATGCCCAGATCCTTCAACTGCCAGAGTTCTCGCATGATATTTTCTACGGAGCGAAGGCGCACGGCATAGTTGTAGCTGACATGTTTGATGCAATATTTGCACCCGGCGGGACATCCCCTACTGGGAACAACAAAAGCGTATGGCCCTTTTACCAGGGGCATCCGATAGTCATTCAACGGGAGCAGATGATGCATGGGCAGGGGCAAATCATCTAAATTGGGGATAAAGGGGCGGTCGGCGTTGAGGACAACTTTCCCGGCACTGCGCCACCCTAATCCCTTGACAGCGCTCAAATCACGTTGCGCCAGTGCCGCTGCCGAAACCGGCTCCCAGGTAGGGTCAGTTTTTTCCATCAGGACACTCATCGCCCCGTTTTGACCCGGCCTTCCGTCCAGCACGTCCACCAACTCTCGCAGAGTAAGTTCCGGTTCGCCGCGCAACACATAATCTAGCGCGGGATACGCCTGCATAGTATTGACTGTATTGGGCGTAACGTGCGTGCCAAACGCAATTGTCACGGCACCTTTGCTTTTGGCCAGAAACACGCCATACATATCATTGGTGAGTGTGGGCGCTGTTACCTGAGTAAGGTAATAGCGGGGCTGTTTTTCTAAAAGAAGTTGATCAAATTCGGGCCAGCTCATCCCGGTGGCGATGGCGTCCACGACTTCCACGGTGTAATCAGGGTGCAGACAGGCAGCCATTGTAGCCAGTGAAACCTGCGGCCAGAGCATGTTTTCTCGTGACCGTCGGCCTACCCGGTGCTGCGAGCGAATCCAGATGCCGCCATCGGGGGCGGGGGGATTCACCAGTAAAACATCGACGGTGTTCTGGCCCCGCTCTGCTTTGATCGGTTCTTGGATTAAAGTGCTAACGTCTGGAAACTGTGCCGGTCGAATTTTTTTTATGGGTCGGGTGCCTAAATTCATCCATTTTGATCTCATATATTTTCTCCAACATTAATCGATATTACCCGCACAGATGCACACGGATCTTTGAGCTGTGCTAGTTCCCCAGGTCTGATTCCAATTTTTCTTCTCTGCTAGTTAATTCAGATAGGATTAGTGTGAGCAACCAGGATGTGAACAACTGAATACCCGTTAAAACAAATACGGTGCTGGTGGCTGGCACAAACCAGGGCGCGACATCGTCACGGCGAGAGGTGTTCCATCGCCGCCACACGTCCAGCACGTAAAAAATAACGCCTCCCAATACCGCGCCGATTCCCAACCAGCCGAAATAGTTTTCCAACGGCTTGTGGAAGAGGGGTCGGCCAAAAAGTCCCTGTCGAATGGGGCGTTTGTGGAAAAGCGACACCAGGTAATTGAACAGGGTGCCAATTGCGAAAATGCTGGTTCCGGCAGAGGCCATCACCAGGCCCACAAACCAGGATACAAGCTGCGAATCTTTACGAGTGGCAGGGCTTCGAGTGATGGTGCGCCACAGGCTCGCCAGAATGCCTGAAACCCACAAGCCAAGCCCAACCAGGCCAAAAATGCGCGTGGGATTGTACGTTAACGCGGTCACTAGAATTGAGTTGAGAAAACGCCACCCATCGCGCACAACACTTAACTTAGAGCGGCCCACCCGTTCGGAATAGGGAATGGGAACCTCAACCACTTTAATCGCCTCGTGCATCGCACGAGTACTCATTACCGGTGTGAAGTTCAATCCATCTGGCAACGGATACAGCCTGGGTAGAACCTCGCTCCGCAAAACTCGCTGTCCGCTGGCACTATCGGTGACACGGCGATTGCTCACCAGGCTTACCAGCGTGGCAAAAATGGTGTTCCCAATGCGTCTCACTAGCGGCATTTCGCTATCGGCGCCGGCCATACGAGAGCCAATCACCAGGTCGGCTCCATCCTTGAGGACAGGCTCACATAACTGTGGAAAATGTTCGGGGGGGTAGGTCCCATCCGCGTCAAGAAATGCCAACAGATTGCCTTTGGCCTGCCTGAAACCGGTTTTAATGGCGGCCCCGTAGCCGCGATTTACGGGGTGACGGGCCAGCACAACATCGGGATAAGTAGCCACAATCTCTGGGGTGCGGTCTTGCGAGCCATCGTCCACAACAATCAGTTCCAGGTCTGATACGCCAACAGCCGCTAGCGATCCTTTGGTGGCCAGCACTCTTTCAATAATTTCTGCAATGCCATTTTCTTCATTGAGCGCTGGAATAACTACCGACAATGTATTCACAATGAGTCCTCCGGACGAGTTTCAAGGTTCAGGGTTTGAGTTTCGAGCTTTCAAGTTCAACGTTCGCGTGGGGCAGAAGTTGCCATCCATCAATCGCACTTCGTTATTTACGCAGGGTTTCCAGTTCGCCAAAAAAGATTTCCTGTGTCTCGCTGCCGTTCAGTTCGCGGCGGTCTTTTATGCGGCGGGCCGGTACACCCACAGCAATGCTGTAGGGTGGCATATTGGTTGTAACCACGGCCCCCGCGCCGATGATGCTCCCCCGCCCGATGGTCACGCCATCTACCACTGTGGCCCCCGCGCCAATCCACACATCATCCTCTACTACAATGCCTTGCGCGGTAATGCCCTGCTCTCGAATGGGTGTTTTTGCATTGGTAAAAACGTGATTAACGGCCACAAATTGCACCATTGGCCCGGTGTAAACATCGTTGCCAATTGAAACGCCACCCTGTCCACGGAAAACGTTAAATTCGCCAATGAAGCAGTTTTTGCCAATGGTAATTCCGGCATGGGGTAGGTTTCTAAAATTAAAGACGTGCAACATTGTATGGTGCATAAGCACAGTGTTTTCTCCAATGGCAATGCCGGCGGGTAAGGCGTGCAAGTACACACCCTGATCCAGATACACACCACGCCCCAAACGGACGTTGCTTGCATAAGCGATGCGCACACCAGCCTCTATGGCTGGCATCCCCTCCAGTTTTATAATCAGGCGGTACGCAATTCCCCGTAAGCCAATGCCCACAACGGTGGGCACCCACCCCAAAAGGGTTAATACCAATTGTTCCAACATGTAACGAGGCACAGTCGCCGCCTGTCCAACCAGATAATAACGGATCTGTTTAATCATAATGATCTATACTTGACCCTGTACAGGAAAGGGATTTTGGTACTGCCGGAGACGCGACACCGACCACAGATTGGCGTCGTCGGCAAGACCTACCTCGGCCTTGAGGATTTGTGAGGTTGCGCCCATCAGATTACGGGCAATGGTAAAATCATCGCCTACGATATGGAATGCAGGCAACAATTGCCGCAAACCGCGACCGGTTAATACCAAAAAAACTCGACAGTTCACGCGCAAACCGGCCTGAAGATCGGTTACGGCGTCGCCAACCATGTAAGAGCAGGTAAGGTCAATGCCCATTTCGTTGGCTGCCCGCACGAGCATACCCGGTTCTGGCTTTCGGCAGCCACATTTTTCATCGGGACGATGGGGGCAGTAGATCACGCGGTCTATGCGGCCGCCAAACGCTTCTATTTCATTCACCATACGGCGGTGAATGTCTTCCACGGCTGCCACAGTGGCCATTTTCCGGTTGATGATAGCCTGATTGGTTACGATAATAATCGGCAACCCTAGACGACTCAGTGCCGCCAAACTGCTTTTGACACCCGGCAAAAAGCGAAACTTCTCCCAGTTAGTTACGTGCTCGGCTCGATTTTCGCAAATTACGCCGTCTCGATCCAGGAAAATCGCTCGCATATTGAATAATCCCCGCTTAAAAAAATACTGCCTGCATCACCGGTGCCCTTTGGGTATCCGTGTTCTATTTCTTCCCATCTTGCAAAAAGTGCCCGGGTGAACCCAGCATTTTTGACATAGACAGTGTAGCAACTTTTAATCAAAAAGCTCTAGGAAGATGCTTAGAAAAAAGTTAGAGTTAAGAGATAGAGAAAGGGATAGAGATGGGGGAACATTATTGCCCTTTTCTCTATCCCTTTCAATAGCGGCGGGTTAAGCGCAGTTGGAATCGGCTTAGTATGCTCCTCTCCGTTTAAATACAGCCGGGATGGTCTGCCACAAGAGGTACAGATCGAACCACAAGCTGTAATTGCGAATGTAGTGCATATCTAACGTAACGCGTCCTTCGTACGTAACATTGCTGCGGCCACTTACCTGCCACAAGCCGGTCATGCCAGGCTTAACGGTAAGCAGGTTAGTGCGCCATTTGCCGTAGTGACTGCGTTCTGGCTCGGTAATCATACGGGGGCCAACCAAGCTCATCTGCCCGCATAGAACGTTGAAAAGTTGCGGCAATTCATCAAGACTGGAACGTCGCAAGAATCGTCCTACCGGCGTTACGCGAGGGTCATTTTTTAACTTGCCATTTTCTTCCAATTCACGCACCAGCTCTGGGTGTTGAGCCAGTCGTTCGTCACCATCAACATACATTGTGCGGAATTTGAATGCATCGAACAGTTTGCCGCCCACGCCCACCACACGGCGGCGATAGATAATCGGGCCGGGCGAATCGCGGCGGATGATAATGCCAATCACCACCATCACCGGCAACGCAATAAAAAGCCCCACCAACGACCCCAAAATGTCCAACCCTCGTTTCAGCACCACTTCCACCCCTGTGAGGCGCACCTTGTTAACGTTGAGCAGAGGTACGTTCCCCACTTCTTGCACTTCCACCCCGGTGGTGAGCATTTCATACAACCCGGAAGACATTTTAATGGGAACATCATTGTCCACACCAAATGCTTAGAAGAGAGCAAGTAATTTTTCACGGGGGACGGCGGTGGTAGCGACAATAAGTTC
>CAYPUV010000092.1:0-14081 GCA_964413895.1 uncultured Anaerolineaceae bacterium | reverse complement strand
ATCACGATTGTCGGTATTTTGAATTTGTCAAATTTTAAACTGCGTAAGGTGAGTTGATAACCTATTGTTGTAGTAGCACCGTCTGCACCGGATACGGAATGTCGATATTTTCTTTTTCAAAAGCAACCTTAATGGCTTTTACCGCCGTGTCCTTTGCAGACAACAGTCCCGTCACATTAGTATCAACCCAAAAATAAATGGTACAATTAATAGCACTGTCGGCAAAGGCGTTAAAAACAATGGTGGGGGCGGGGTCGTTTAAAACCCCTTCAACGGCATTGATAACGGTTTCCAAGACCGATGTGACCTGTTCGAGATTGGCGTTGTAGGCAACCCCCACCTCAAGCTGTACCCGTCGGCGGGGGCTGCGGCTGAAGTTGGTGATAGTACTGGTGTACACATCGGCGTTGGGGATGATAACCAGCTTGCCGTCCCAGGTGCGCAGCGCAGTCGAGCGGATTTCAATATCCTCCACCGTGCCGCCAACGCCAACCACTTCGATCCCGTCGCCAATGTCAAAGGGCTGTTGCAGCAAAAGCAGCACCCCGGCAATAAAATTCTTGGCAATGTCCTGAAAGGCAAAACCCAGCGCAAAACCAATAATTCCCAACCCGGCAATGAAACTGCTCACGTTAAAATTTACCTGTTGCAGCGCCACAATAATGCCCAACCCAATTACCGCCCAGCGCGTACTTCGGGTCAAAAGAATGCTCAATTCAGGGTCAAGGTCTCGATATTTCAGCGTGCGGTTGACCGCCCTCGCCGTTAATTTTGCCAGGTACAGCGATACCAGAAAAATAACAATTGCCAGAAACAATTTTGGCAAAAAAACAATGGCTTGCGTCAGGAGAGATTCAAGGTAAGATTGCGTCAGTTCCATTTAATTTTCCTCCGGGGAATCAGTTATCTGGACTATAAAAACAAATGTACTTTCTGTCAAGTTAGCAAAAAGGGGAATGATGGAAAACACAATGGATGATTTTGAATTATTACTTGGCCGCCGGGCCAATACTGTTGCGCGAAAACTGGGGCTGGTGGTGGGCGGTTCCCTCAGCAAGGGCTTGGACGTAAAACTCGACGCCAGCGCCCCCGTAGAAGATATGGCGGTGGGGCGTTATGTGGTCATTGAAGGGCGGCAGGCGCGCTTTTTTGGGATGATTAACGATGTGACACTGGGCAACACCAACCCGATGATTCAGAGTATGCCCCCGGATGTGAGCAACCCATTTGTGCAAGAGGTGTATCAGGGGACGGCGGTGTTCGGCACAATCCAGGTGACGCCAGTCCTGGTATTCGATGATTCCGCCGCCGAACCACGCCCGGTGAAAACTGTGCCGGGGCATTTTTCCACCGTCCGCGCTGCCACCGCAGAAGATATGAACCGCGTTTTCGGCCCGGAAGACGATGTTCATTTTCACATTGGCGCACCGTTAGATATGGAAAACGTTGCAGTGAATATCGATTTGCAACGCATGGCAGAGCGCAGCGTTGGCGTGTTTGGCAAAAGCGGCACCGGCAAATCTTTTCTCACCCGCATTTTGCTGTCGGGGATGATCAAGAAAGACGCTGCGGTGAGCTTGATTTTTGATATGCACAACGATTACGGCTGGCAGATTCAAACCGAAGGGCGTACCTCGGTGAAAGGACTAAAGCAACTGTTCCACAGCCGGGTGGCAATCTTCACCTTAGATCAAGAAAGTTCGCGCCGCCGACGGGTTCAGCCCGATTTTGTGGTTACGATGCGCTGGGAGGATATTGAACCGGAAGACCTGGAAATGCTGCGGGGAACGCTGGACCTGAGCGACCAGATGATTGGTTCGGCGTACACCTTGCGGCGTGAATGGGGCAAAGGCTGGATCCAGGTGTTGCTCAATGCCGAAAAAGACGACGTGAATGAACTGGTAGAAAAAACCAATGTGGTGCGTGCCAGTGTGGTGGCGCTCAGTCGACGGCTGGAACGGCTGGCACGTTTCGATTTTATTCACGATAGCTGGCAAATAGACAGCGCGAAAGAAATTTTGAACTACCTGGAAAAAGGTATCACAGTTGTGCTGGAATTTGGTCGTTATGGCAACAATACCACCGCCTACATGCTGGTGGCCAACTACCTCACCCGCCGCATCCACAAAATGTATGTTGATAAAGTTGAGAATGCCTTGGGCAACAAAGCCGACGAGCCACGCCCGCTGATGATTGTCGTCGAAGAGGCGCATAAATTTCTCGACCCCCAACTGGCCAGCCAAACCATCTTCGGTATTATTGCCCGTGAACTGCGAAAATACAACGTCACCTTGTTGGTCGTTGACCAGCGTCCATCGGGAATTGATGAAGAGGTAATGAGCCAGATTGGCACCCGCGTGACTGCTCTGCTGGATAACGAGCGCGACATCAGCGCGGTTCTCACCGGCGTATCGGGCGCAAGCAGCTTGCGGCAGGTATTGGCGCGCCTCGACACCAAACAGCAGGCGCTCATTATAGGGCATGCCGTGCCAATGCCGGTGGTGGTGCAGACGCGCACCTATGATGAAAATTTCTACGCTTCAGTGGTGTCCTCAGCTGCTCAAATGAGCCAATCGGAGCGGGTAAAGCTAATGCGCGGGGAAGATGAAGAGGGCATCGATTGACTATCCCTGCTTTTAATTCTATTTCGGAGGGAGAGCCATGTTTTTCAAACTCAGCAAAAAAACTTTACTCACGTTGATGAGCACCACCTGCCTGGGAATACTGTTGCTTCTGCTGACCGCTTGCGGCGGCACAACAACTGCCCCTACGCCGACACCGGAGCCACCAACCGCCACCGCCACGCCAATACCCACCTCTACTGCCACGCCGGAACCCACCGCCACCTCAGTATCCACCGCCACGCCCACCCCTGACCCCGCCGTCGAAGCCGCCTTTGCCGCCGAAGCGGTACTGAAACTTGTCTTTAAAGCGGCACAAACACAAAAATTCGACTCGTTGCAATATCTGTGCGACCCATACAAGCAGAATGATTCGGATACCGAGATGATTTGCAACCTGGCAACCGATGAAACCAACCGCGAGATGTTCATTGAGCTTTTTGCCAACGGAAAAATAAACGGCAAAGCCAAACTCGCCCCCGATGGTGGTGCTGCTGCGATTCCATTCCTCTTTGGTCCCAGTGGCGACCAAAGCGAAACGATGCAGATGATTCAACGTGATGGGGAATGGTATCTGTTCAGCTTCTAAAAAACAGGGGGGCAGAACAACGTTCTGTCCCCCTATTGAAAATTAAAATTACATCACCGCCAATTTTTTGCACCTTCTGCTTGAAATTGATTGGTGTACAGTGAATGGTAGTGTCCGCGTTGGCGTATCAATTCGGCGTGGGTTCCCATCTCTGAGATACCGCCGTTTTCAATAACCAGAATGCGGTCGGCGCGTTTAATGGTTGACAGCCGGTGGGCAATGACCACACTGGTGTGGTTTTTCATCAGCGCCTCGATGCCTCTTTGGATCAGCGCCTCTGTCACCGTGTCTACCGAGCTGGTCGCTTCATCCATAATAAACAACTCCGGTTGCGCCAGAATTGCTCGCGCCAGACTAATGAGCTGTTTCTGCCCTACCGATAACAGGTTTCCCCCCTCTCCCACTTCTGTGTCGTACCCATCATCCATTGCAGTGATGAACTCGTGCGCATGAGCCAGTTTTGCTGCTTCTTCCACCTCCGCGTCGGTAGCATCCAGCCGCCCGTAGCGAATATTTTTGCGAATGGAACCGGAGAACAGATGCGGCGTTTGCAATACCATCCCAACACGTGATTGAATGGCGTTCAGAGTAAAGCGCGTGTAATCTATTCCCCCAAAGCGCAGTGCACCGACTGTCGGCTCATAAAATCGACACAGCAGGTTGATGATGGTTGATTTTCCCGCGCCGGTCGGGCCTACCAGGGCGATGGTTTCGCCAGGCTGGATGGTCAGACTAAAATTTCTCAGCACCGGTTTCCCTTCGCCGTACTGAAAATCCACATGCTCAAACCGGATTTGCCCGCGAATAGTGCCGGGGTCAAACGCGCCGGGACGGTCAACAATGTCCGGTTTCGCGTCTGCCAGCGAAAACACCCGCTCTGCCGAGGCGATGGCTTGCTGCATTTCGGCAAATACGCGTGCCATATCTTGAATGGGGAACATCATAAAGGTGAGGTACGAAATGAACGCCTGAATACCGCCAATGGTCATATTTCCCGTTTGTACTTGCACGCCGCCGTACCAGATGACCGCGCCCAGCGCCAGCGCCGCCACAATTTGCACCGTAGGCAGAAATAGCGCGGAAAGCCACGCCGCGCGGTACGCTGCCTGGTACAAATCTGTCGCCAGTCCGTTGAACTCACGCAAGTTGCGGTCTTCGCGCACCAGCGCTTTCACCACCCGCACCCCGGTGATATTTTCGTTGTATGTGCCGGTCAGCCGAGAGTTCAGCTTGCGCACACGGCGGTATTCCACAATGATGTGTTTTTTGAATTCGGTGGCGATGACCACCAGCACGGGGATGATGAGAGACACCATCAACGCCAGCTTCCAATTGATGATGGTCATAAACACCACCGCAGTAATCAGGTTCAAAATTGCCCAGGTCACGTCCAGTGTGCCCCACGTCACCAGTTCGGCGATGCGCTCGGTGTCGGAAGTGACGCGTGACATAATCCAGCCGATGGGTGTTTTATCGAAATAACTGAACGACAGGGTTTGCAAGTGGTTGAACAGGTTGCGTCGCAGTTCGTAGCGGATGCGCTCGCCCAAAATGCCGGTCAGGTAGATAAATCCGAATACGCCGCCAGCTTGAATCACCGCCAGCCCACCGTACAATATGATCAGTTCTTTCAACCGGGCGGGGTTGCGAGCAACAATCCCTTCGTCAATAATCAGCTTGCTAATATAAGTGAACACTGAATCGAGGATTGCTACCAGCCCGATGAGCACAATGAAGCCCACTACCCAGCGCCAATGGGGCTTCGCCAGGCGGAAAATCCGTTTCAGCGTATTACCGTTGAATTGGGTATTAAAATCCTCTTCTTCAAAATAAAAATCAGACATAGCATTGTCCTTAAATTATGATTCAATCTCCCCCGCCAGCGGGGAAGGAGGGGCGGTTCGCGAACCGCCCCTACCGTGACTAACCCTTACCGTTAGTTTACTGTTTCCAGCGCCGTTTCCACCTGCGCTTGCAGATTGTAGATTTCGCGGTACAAACCGGGCTGTGCCAGCAGATCAGCGTGGGTGCCCATTTGGACGATGCGCCCCGCTTCCAACACCAGGATTTTGTCGGCGCGCATAACGGTTTGCACGCGATGGGCAATGATGAAGGTGGTTCGGTCCTGCATCAACCGATCAAGTGCCGCTTGGATTTGCGCTTCCGTTTCTGTGTCTACCGAGGAAGTGGAATCGTCCAGAATGAGAATGCGCGGGTCTTTCAGCAGGGTGCGGGCAATGGCGATGCGTTGTTTCTGCCCACCGGAGAGGGTGACCCCTTTCTCGCCGACGATGGTGTCGTAGCCGTCGGGCATAGTCATCACCACGTTGTGGATGGCAGCCGCGCGCGCCGCATCTTCAATTTCCACCTGCGAAACGTCGCGGTCAACGCCGTAGGCAATGTTTTCGCGGATGGAGCGCGAAAAGAGGAATGGTTCCTGTTCCACAATGCCGATGTTCTGCCGCAGAGCGTGCGGGGCAAACTGATTCAGTTCCACGCCGTCCAGTGTTAAACTGCCGCCGGTGTAATGGTAAAAACGAGGCAGCAGATTCACCAGACTGGTTTTGCCGGAGCCGGTGGGTCCCATTAGGGCGATGATTTCACCCGGTTTGGCAGTGAAGGTCACATCTTTCAGTACCGGTGTGTCGGGATTATATTCAAACCACACATGATTGAATGCGATTTCACCCCGCAGTCTGTTCCTGTCGATGGGGTGGCCATATTCCACCGGTTCTTGCGCCTCATCAATCAACTTCGCCACGCGACGGTACGAGACCAGCCCGGTGGACGATTGAGCGATCAACCGACCCAGGTTTCGCATTGGCCAAATGATCCAGATGATGAGGTTGGAAAACACCAGGTAGGTGCCCACAGTGATGTCGCCGGCGATGGCCATTCGCGCGCCAATATAAAAACTTATTAACATCTGTGTGGTGCACACAATATCTGAGATTGGCCAGTAGAATGCGTGCATCAGTAACAGCCGCCGACCGAGTACAAATTTTTTGTAATTGACTTGCTCAAACTTGTCAATTTCATAACGCTGGCGAGCGAAGGCTTTTACCACGCGCACTCCGGAAAGATTCTCTTGCAAGGTGGCAGACAACAGTCCATCTTGATTTTGATAAGCATCATAAGCCAGCGCAATCTTTTTGAAGAACCCTATCGAAATAGCCACGATGATGGGAATGAAGATGACCGACAACAGTGCCAGTTTCACATTCAGCGTCAGCAGAGCTATTAAATTGATGATGAAGAGCATTAAAATACGCCCTACCTGCGTCCCCTGGTCGGCGAAAAAGCGGCGCACCGCGTCCACATCGGATGTGGCACGCTGAATCAGCTCGCCGGTTTGCATGTGGTCGTGGTAGGTGAATGTGAGCCGCTGCAGGTGGTCGAACAGGAAGTTGCGCAGCCGCAGGGTGATGCCTTCGGCTGCGCGAGCCGCCATCCGGCCACTGAAAAATGTAAACGTAGCCTCAAATAGCGCCAAACCAAGAAAGCCAAAAGCGTAATAATAGATTGGAATTGGTCCGTTCGCTTTGCTCAACACGTTGTCGACAAAGTTGCGCAGCAGTAGATAAGTGGATGTTTTGGCCAGCGCAGCGATTGCCAAACTGGCGACGCCGCTCAAATAAATCAGTCGAAAGCCGTGCATCATACGCCACAAACCAACCAATCGGTTCGCTGAGGTTGTTTGTTTAATGTCCAATTCGGGGTATAACTTTGATCGCATAATATGTTGAACCTCATAATTTAGGGATTGGAAACTGTCAGGTTTCTGTGTTACGATGCTGAAGCATACCGTTGTAATTTTAATCCCAGGTTTTCCAAATACAGCCCAACGGAGCGCGCTACATTGTGATGCAGTAAACGGCGTGTGGCGCGTTGCCGCAACAGTTGCCGACACAGTTGCTGGTGGCACAATTGTTTACGCAGCGACTCGCGTTGTTCGTGGACAGTCTGAAGGTGTTTTTCGAGACCGTACATAATGGTTTTCTCCTAATTTTCTTGCAGAACAAATAGTTTTTCCGATTGTCTGTGTTACCATTTCAGTTACCCAATCTGCTCCATTCATCAGGACGCGTAGGGTTGTCAATTGAATATCGTTCATCGTAATCCTCCTTCAGCTAAAAATTACAAACTTGCCCGCAAAACAAAAACCGCAGATAGTGAATCTGCGGTTTAAAAGCAGGGTGGGGGCGCATCCCCACGCAACAAAAAACCGCAGACGGGTGCGCCTGCGGTTTCTGTGTTTCAGACAGTTAAATTTTACACAGAGTCACCAGACGCACTTTGCTTGCGCACAACAGCATCGCTACCGCCAAGCGGCTGGCGTGCTACCAACAAGCTCATCATCCAGAAAGTAAAAATGTTATGCATCTGGCACACTCCTTTCGTGAGATTACGTTATTAATTCAACGTGTACAGAAGGTATCATATTTGTGGGTATTTGTCAATCATAGCGCGAGTTTTTTAAGGTTAGGAACATTCGCGCGCTGCCATGTTTGCGCCGGGGTCGGTCGGCGAGCGTTTTTGCGACGGCGGAGTTGTTGGCGGCGAGGCCGGCTTCAATTTGACTGGATTTTATTCTGCCAGCATAATTCTATCTGTTTGGTATCTATTCAGGCAAGGAGAAAAATAGCGCGCGAACTAACACAGACTGAATGGACGAACACAGATTTTGATTTTTTTCAGCAAGAATCTGTGGAAATCTGTACAATCTGTACCATTACCCAAAGGGCACAGGCCGTGTGCTATCGAGCGATGGCTGAGTAGTTACGATTTTCTACAAGGTATACGTAGTTATGACCCACATCGAAAATACCGACATTCTTATTATTGGTTCCGGCCCCGCCGGAATATCCACGGCGCTGCATCTGGTGCAGCAAGACCCTGCCTGGGCGCAGCAAATGGTGGTGGTGGACAAAGCCGTCCACCCCCGCGAAAAATTGTGCGGTGGTGGCGTAACCCAAACCGGGCTGGCGATTCTTGATGCGCTGGGGCTGGAGTTTGAACCCGCCAATGTCCCCATTCGAGAGTTGCGTTTTCAGTTTGAGGAGATGATTTACGCGGTGCAAGAAGACCCGGTGTTTCGGGTGGTGCGGCGTGCAGAGTTTGACCACTGGCTGGTGCGCGTTGCTGAACAACGCGGAGTGACGGTGCGGCAGGGCGAAGCTGTGACCGCTCTCACGCCGCACACCGATTTTGTGGAAGTTGTCACTGAGAAAACCACCTTCCACGCGCAGGTGGTGGTTGTGGCCGACGGCTCGTGTAGTTTTGTGCGCCGGGCGCTGAAATGGTGCCCGGGCACCGGCAACCATCGAATGGCGCGGTTGCTAGAGGTGTTGACACCAGAAACCGCCAATCATCCACTTTTTCAGCAGGGAATCGCGGTGTTTGATTTTTCCCCCCAGTGCGACGGTGTGCAGGGGTATGTGTGGGATTTTCCCAGTATGGTGCGGCACGCACTGATGATGAATCGTGGCGTGTTTGACAGCCGGATCAGGCCGGAACAGGCACATGCCCCATTGAAGCGTGTCTTGCGCGCTGCGCTCATCCAGCGGCAGCGACAACTGGCAGATGTGTCACTCAAAGGACACCCCATCCACTGGTTCAGTGTGCAAGATGAGTTTGCCAAACCGCGCCTTGTTTTGGCAGGTGATGCTGCCGGGGTAGATCCCTTTGTGGGCGAGGGGATTTCGTTTGCGCTGGGATATGGACGGGTGGCGGCGCAGACCATTATCGATGCGTTTGCACGGGAAGATTTCTCCTTTGCCAACTACAAAGCTCACGTTTTAAACGATCCCCTACTTTCGCAATTGGTGTCGCGGGCGAAACTGGCGCGTCTGCTGTACCGGATTCAATCGCGGCGAGTACTGAAGGTGCTGTGGTGGGTGTTTCCTCTATTAGCGCGGTTGGTGCGATGGTACAAGCCCAACCTGATGCCTTTCAATGCCGCAACAATAGTGCGGGTGCGAGAATCAAATTGAAACGTACCGCGTGGCTTGATTTGCCAGTAGCCCTATCAGCACAAACCCCAACCATAACCCTGCAACTGGTATCAGAATACTGATAACGGTTAGCAGTGCAGCTAACATGCCGATAGCCAGTGCCAGCGCAGGATAGCCGGCAAGCACAATCCCCGCCTGTCGCAGGGCCGCGCGCAGACGGGGATGTCTTAAACGAGGAAAAGCGGTTAAGGTGAACAACTGCCACAGCAACCAGAGGAATGTAAAGGCAACGAAGATGGCGCTGAGTGCCGCACCGGTGGGAGTCCTGCCCAGTGGCGCAGCCGGGTCAGCGTAAAACCGAACATTTGCCAGCAGTAAAGCCATCGCTGCGACGTTCAGCCCTCCCCACCGGTAGGCTGAATTTTTTTGTTCCCAGGCTGAGTTGAAAAAAGTTTTCCATCCCACAGCATCACGCTGGCTCACCGCATATATCAGGTGGAACAAACCAAATGTCACCAGTGGAAAGGGCAGCAGCGCTACCAACCCCAGCGCCAGCAGCGGCAGCGACAGCAATGCCATCCCGTAGCTCAGCAGCGCAATACCAGGGACGGCGCCAACCACCCAGAGCATATTTGCGAGCGCCAGCAAAAACAACTCTTCACGTAAATCGGCAAAAGCATTGCGGATGATTGACCAAAGCAGCCCCATTTTTTGGCTATTATCCTTTTACGCCGCCCAGCGTGAGCCCAGAAATAAGGTACCTGGATGAGTAGAGGAAAAGCGCCACCACTGGGATCATCACCATAATGGAGGCGGCGGCAAACTGCCCCCAGGCAGTTTGAAATTGCCCCTGCAATTGTTGCAAGCCCAGGGGCCACGTCCAAATTTCGGTGGCGTTTGCCAGCATTACTCGCGCCAGCAGATAGTCATTCCATGCTTGCATAAAGTTGAACAGAAAAACAATCGCCAGCGCCGGTGTTGAAAGCGGCAACATAATACGATAAAATGCAGAAAGACGAGATGCCCCATCAATAAGCGCTGCTTCCTCCAGGTCACGGGGGATGGTATCGTAATAGCCTTTCAAAATCCACACGCTGAACGGGATTGCCCCCACAGAATAGGCAATTACCAGCCCGCGATACGTCCCTACCAGGTGCAACTTCACTGCCAGAATGAATAACGGGACCATTAACATTGCCCCGGGGATCATTTGTGTTGCCAGCAAGAAAATCATCCCTGATGTGCGGCCCGGAAATCGCCAGCGGGAAAAAGCATACGCAGATGTAGACGACAAAATCACGCCGATGGCAGCGGTAGAAATAGTAATTGCCAGGCTATTCCACACCCAGAGCAAGAAATCTTTTTCCGTCAAAACAATTAAATAATTTTGAAACGTTGCATCAGCGGGGATGACAGCCAGCGATGTAGACAGGAGCCGGTCACCGGGGCGGAGCGACACACTGAGCACCCGCAGTACCGGGTAAATAGCAATGATGCTTGCCAGAATAAGGGTCAGGTGAATGAGCAACCGCTTAAATGGGCTATCACCCCGTTTGGCTTTAAAAAAACGTTGAATGATGTTGGGTTGGTCGCTCATTCATACACCTCCTTCAGACCGCCGGTGACGCGGATATAGAGGATAGAGTACAGCAGCAGAATGATAAAAATAACAAAGGCAAAGGCTGCGGCGAAGCCGTAACGGTTGTATTGGAAGGCTGCCCGGAATAATGCCGTCACCAGTATATCGCTGGTTTCCAGTTCAAACTGGTTAATGAAGAAGGGAACATTAAAGTTATTGAATGTCCAGATAGTTCCCAACACAATTGCCGGAGTCATTACCGGGCGCAACAGTGGCAGTGTAATATTGGTGAATTGTTGAAAATTGCTTGCGCCGTCGATTTCTGCGGCTTCGTAAAACTCGCTGGAGATGCTTTGCAGGCCCCCCAGCAAAATAACCATCATAAATGGAATACCCAACCACACATTCACCAGCACCATTGCCACAAAGTTCCAAACGGGGTCGGTCATCCATTTGATGGGTTGCAACCCCAGGTGGGTCAGCATAATGTTCAAAAAGCCGTATTCAAAATGGAACTCGCCGCGCCAGGCCAGCACCGCAATAACCTGTGGAATGGCCCAGGGGAGAATGAGCAGTGTGCGATAAATCCCCCGCCCTTTCAGCGGACGGTTCAGCAGAATTGCCAGCCCCAATCCTCCCACAACGTGGAAAAACACGTTCACCACCGTCCAGAGAATGGTTCTAAAAAAAACGGGGAAAAAGTAAACTTGCTTTAAAACGGGCAGCCGAAACACGTTGGCGTAATTTTTCAGCAGACAATCGCTGAGCCAGGAGTTGATAGTGCCGGGCGCTGCCGATTGGCACACAACCCAGGTGTATTGCGCTTTGTCGCCAAAATGCCGCAAACTCATATTTGTGAGTGACAGGTTAAATTCCCACAGTAAGGGATAGATAATTAATGCGGCCAGCCCCACAATTGCCGGGCCAAGCAACATAAACGGGCCGGTGTATTTGCTTTTAAATACACGGCCTAATACCACGTAAATTAATGCTTCCAGGAGAACGGTACCCAGAAAAATAATTGCTACCGTTGAACCGACTTCTTCCAAACTTCGCCGAATCACCTCAACTGTCAGACTGTGCATAAACATACCCCCCTATAACACTCAAAATGATAAAAAAGGCCGGGAATGGAATTCTGTTCCCGGCCTTCATAATCAAGTTACTCTAAGGTTTTGATGCAGGTGGTGGCAGCTGCTTGCATCGCTGCCGCGGCGTCTTCAGGTGTTTTGGTGTCGGCCAAAACAGATTGCATTTCGGGTTTCATCGCGTCCCAGTTGCAGCGCATTTCTAGCACGGTGGGCATTGGCACACCAACTACCATCTGGTCGGCTGACCCTTTAAGAATTTCATTTTCACTGACCAAAGGATCGTCCAGAGCGGCTTTCAGCGCGGGCAGGCGGTTGAGCTTGGCTACCATCAGTGCCTGGTTATTGGTGTTGGTGGCGAATTTTACAAAATCAACCACAGCGTCCAGTTTGGCCCCTTCTAAATCGATGGGGAGCATAAAATAGGTGCCGGCAGTGTACGGTTTGGGCCATTCGCCGGTTGCGCTGACCTTCGGAATACGGGCCACACCCAGGTTGTCGCCCAATTGATCGGCGTAGCCGCCCAGGCTCCAGTCACCATTGATGATCATCGCTGCTTTGCCTTCTTTGAAGAGCGTGTCAGAGCCATCATAGTCGCTTTCCGGCGGAATGATTTCGTCAGTGTATTTTATCTCGTGCAGGAATTTCAGGGTGTCGATCATCGCCTGGGTGTCCAGGGTGGGGGTTACGCCGTCAGCGGCGAACACAGAGCCGCCGAAGCCACCCAGCCACGGAACCAGCCAGAAGGGTTCGGTTTGGTTGAATACCAGCGGGGTTATGCCTTTCGCTTTCAAGTCTGCGGCCATTGCAATGAGGTCATCGGTGGTTTCAGGCGGGGTGTCAACCAGGCTCTTGTTGTATAACAGCATCAGGTGATTCCCATTGGAGATGGGCACGCCCCAGGTTTTGCCGTCTAATTTGGCGGCAGCAAGGGCGCTGTCCACGTATTGGCTCAAGTCAAACAGATCATCAACCGGCTGGATCAACTCGGCAGCGGTGAAGGGGCCGGCGTGGTCGTTCACGGTCCACAGCAAGTCAGGAGATTCGCCGGCCAGGGCTGCGGTTTGGAAATCTTCACGCAGGGCTTCCACATCTTTGTTGACTACGTCAAAAGTTACGTTGGGGTGGACGGAGGTGTATGCTTCCGCCAGCGATTGCACGTATTGCAATCCGCCGTCGGCTTCGCCTTCTTTGGTCCACAGAATAATGTGAACAGGTTCGGCCTGTTTTTCCACTTCCTTCGTAACAACTTTTTCCACTTCTTTGGTGACAACCTTCTCTACTTCTTTGGTGACAACTTTTTCCACTTCCTTAGTAACTACCTTTTCTACCGTTTGCACCACCGTTACTGTTTCAGGGGTGGGGCTGGTACCGCAAGCAGCAACCAGGATGGACAGAACCACCATTACACCTAACAGACCCAAAATAGTCTTCTTCATGATTTGTTTCTCCTCCAGAGATTGCATGAGTTGAATATAGGAACTGAATGTTTTTTAATAGGTTGTTGAGCGTAAATTATCTGTGTGTGTTGTGGCATCACCTCCTTTAACAAATGCGTTGGGGAGACTAGCTACGAAGAGAAATTTCATTAACGATCAATCTGCTGAGGGGTCGGAGTAGTTGAGCTGAACCAACAGCTTTTTCCGCAACCGACCGAGCAGCGTTTCTAATGTTGCCAGTTCAGTTGGAGAGAACACCCTTAGTTCGGCGATGATGTTGGCGTGATGGGTTTCCATTACCTTCTGGCGCAGTGCTTCCCCTTTTTCGGTGAGGCTTATTTTTACGTATCTGCGGTCTTTGGGGTCTTGCCGCCGGCACAATAGGCCATCCTGGCGCATACGTTCAACCAGGCGAGTGGTGTTGCTTTTGTCGCACAGCAACCGTGTGCTTAAAGCATTGATGCTCAAGCCGTCTGTTTCACCCAGGTGGTGTAAGATGTAGAACTGACGAATTGAGAGCTTGAAAGGGGCCAGCGTGCGCCGGTCTGCATCGTCTAGCAGAATAAACGCTTCTGTAAGTAACCGATGCACATTTATGGGTGTGGAATCCATAGCATCATTCCAGGTTCGCCATTGAAGTTTTTGATGAATTATTATTATGGAGAGAAAGTTGAAAATTAAATAGTTGATATATCAACAATTGCATTATATTTATATATCTATTTGCGCCATTTGTCAAGAACACAATTTTTCTGGCAGGGCTGTTGCAAAGTCGCTTGACAAAAAATAAGAAGTTATTTTTACCCCCTTC
>CAYPUV010000091.1:0-14101 GCA_964413895.1 uncultured Anaerolineaceae bacterium | reverse complement strand
TGGTTGTGCTGTCCGACGGGTGTCTGTTGAACTGTATGAGTACAGCGGTGTGCCAGAGTCGACAGCGAGGTCAGCGAGAGAGATTTGTGGAAAGAGGGTTCGGAGATTCAAGGTACAAGTGTCAAATTGCAGGGTGGCAGATCCGCGACTTTGCCATTTTTCACGCCGCATATGCCTAATCTTTAACCATCGTACCCTTTGTTGCGCCGGCCGAGGGCACGGCTAATTTGCCGTCGCGATTCTTTTTCTTTCAGTGCTGCTCGTTTGTCGTACTGTTTTTTGCCCTGCGCCAGGCCTAACTCCACTTTAGCGCGGTTGTTCTTTAAATAGAGTTTCAGTGGAATGAGGGTTAATCCCTTCTCTTGCAGTTTCCCCAGCAGGCGATTAATTTCTCGCCGGTGCAACAATAGTTTACGGGTGCGGCGTGGTTCGTGGTTCTCCCGGTTTGCCTGATGGTACGGGGCAATATGTACATTCATCAGCCACACTTCTTCCTCTTGAATGGTGGCGTATCCGTCACGCAGATTGACCTGTCCGGCGCGGATGCTCTTGATTTCGCTGCCAGTGAGCACAATCCCTGCCTCGTAGGTGTCCAGAATGTGGTAATCGTGGTACGCTTTGCGGTTGTTGGCGACAATTTTGATGCCGGTCTGTTTCATTTTCAATGTTCCGGGGGTGCAGGGTGCAGGGTTGCGCGCTTCAATCCCTGGTTTTTAATTCACCAATCTCCATCCTCAATTAGGGCAATCGCATACTGATTTTTTGAAGCAAGATTTGTGGTTTATCAGGTCAATTTGTAGGGACAGAGCAATACTCTGTCCCTACAAAGATGAGATTTTAACAAAATACGGGTTTTTACCGTGGATTTTTCAAGAAAAATCCCGCCGCCTGGGTACATTCCATTGAGTATGCGTTTGCCCTGCATCCTCAATTGGCGTGTTTCAATTCTGAGCAGGACACAAATACGGCTTAGTGCAATTTCAAGCCAGAAATTCGTGCATCATATTTCCGTCAAGAACCGTGTGGTTGTAGTGACAGAGCACTACTCTGTCACTACATTATTTTGAAACAATGTAGGTGTCCCCGAAAATATCTCTTGGAATTGCATTAGTTGCTCTCCTGCAAATATTCAACCGCGCGGTCGAGTTGTGGGTCGCGCCCTTCCACAAAATCTTCCTGCGTCAATTCTACCACAATATCGGGCACAATGCCTTGCTTGTGGATGAAGTCGCCATTGGGAGTTAACCATTGCGCAATTGTTACTCTCAGCTCGGAACCATCGCTGAGGGTGTGCGGCAATTGAACCGTCCCTTTGCCAAAAGATTGCTCGCCGATAATGGTGGCCCGCTGGTGGTCGCGCAACGCTCCGGCCACAATCTCGCTGGCGCTGGCGCTGCCCCGGTTTATTAGCACAACCATCGGCAAGTCAGTGGCGGAATGCACGCCGCGCGCTTCATAAACCTGCTCTTGCGCTTCGCCTTTGCGTTGTTCTCTCACCACGACACCGTCTTCTAAAAACAAACTCGATACGGCCACCGCTTCAGACAAAAAGCCGCCTGGATTGTTGCGCAGGTCTAAGATGAGCCTGGTTGCTCCCTGCTGACGTAGCTCTTGAATGCCCTTATTCATTTTGTCGGAAGCATTGCTGCTAAACTCGCTGAGGCTGATGTAGCCGATGTTGTCATCGAGCATTTTAGTTTGCACAACTTCAATTTCAATTTTGGCGCGCACCACGGCCACTTCAAAAGGGTCAGGTTCCCCTTCGCGCAAAATTGTTAGCGTCACCGTCGATCCAGCCGGCCCCCGAATTAGCGCCACCGCTTCGTAGAGGCTTAGGCCGCGCAAAGATTGTCCGTCAACTTCCAAGACAACGTCCCCGCGCAATAAGCCTGCTTCGGCAGCCGGACGTCCCGCAAACGGTTCGGCAATGACCAGGCGGCCCAGTTCATCCAGCCGCACTGCCGCCCCAATGCCTTCAAATGAGCCGCTGGCATCCTGTTCCAGCAGTTTGGCGCGGGTGGGGTCGATGAATGCCGTGTGGTCATCGCCGTAAGTGGCCACCATCCCCCGAATAGCCCCGTAAACACGCTCTCGCTCCGAGGGAATGTCTTGATAGAATTCATTTTGGACGATATTCCAGGCTTCCCAGAACACTCCAAAGTCGTCTATGTTCTCTTCTGTGGGGGGCGGCTGGGTGGCGGTGGCAGACGCAGTGATTTTAGCAGCGGCACTCTGCGGGGTACGGGCACGTTGAAACCACATCCCGGCGCCAAATGCGCCTAATACAATCGTGGTGCTCAAAACCACCATTATGAATAACTTGAGAAAACTTGCGAGAAAGGTTTTTAAAGTCATAGGATTGTTCCATTGCTAGAGGTTGGGGATTAATCTCTGGTCTCCCAAAAATCACTTTGTTGTCTGTAACACCTTAATTGCCCGCAAATATTGCGGGTCACGTCCGGCAGCGTGGTCATCGTCCGAGAAAAGCACTTCGATATCAGGCGTCAGGCCCACACCGTCGATACTGTGGCTGTTCGGGGTGAACCATTTTGCCACCGTTACGTGGACGCTAGACTGGTCTGACAAATCATATACCAGTTGAACGCTTCCCTTGCCATAGGTACGCTCTCCAATTAACGTGGCCCGGTTGTAATCTTGTAATGCGCCCGCGACAATTTCACTGGCGCTGGCGGTGCCACCATCAACCAAAACTACCAGCGGCGCATCGAGTAATTTTTGCCCTGCTTTAACTTTGTACAAGGCGGGGTTTTGGCCACGACGGTTCTCTTTCACCACAACGCCGTCTTTTAAAAACGTGCTGGCCACATTAACGGCCGCATCCAGTAGCCCGCCACCGTTTCCGCGCAGGTCAAGAATGTAGCGTGTTGCGCCGTCCGCGCGTAGTTCGTTGATGGCGCGATCAAGCTCTTTGCCGGTTCGGCCAGAAAAAATCCGAATGCGAATGTAACCAATGGTGGGGTCCTCTTCCGCCAGGCGCCAATCGACGCTGGGAGTTTCAATTACGGCGCGTTCAATTTCCAGGGTAATGGGATTTTCTTCCCCTTGCCGGGTAACGGTGAGGCTCACTTTGGTGCCTACTTTGCCCCGAATAAGCAATATCACCTCATCGATGCTCATCGTTGCGGTGATGGGGGTTTGGTCAACTTGAATGAGCACATCATCTTTTTGCAACCCGGCTTTCTCCGCGGGCGAGTCCACCATTGGGGAAAGCAGGATTCGCTGCGCCTCGTCTTGATACACAAATGCGCCAATGCCGCCGAATTGTCCATCAAGCTCGGCTTTCTCCAGGGCACGGGGTTGCGGTTCCACAAAAATGGTGTAGGGATCGTTCAGCGAAGCCAACGCGCCCTTGATTGCGCCATAGGTGGTTTGGGAATCTGGCGGCAAGTCACCGTAAAATTTGTCGGTTACAATATTCCAAACTTCCCAGAATAATTCAAAATCGGCGGGGGTATCGGCGGCGGAAGCAGCAGCAGGGCGGCGCAAGTAGGTGGTTAGGCCATATCCTGTGCCAATTCCCAGGCCGAAAATGAAAAGTGCTATCAGAAAGGTAACGGTAATTTTATAAATTTTTAGCATAAAAACCAGTCGGCAATCAACGATCAGCTTTGCAAGTGACGAAAAACGAAGGACGGGACGCCAGATTCCCTCACATTCGTTTGTCGTCACTCAAAAACAGGTCGAACACGGATTGCAGTTCTTCCTCTGAGTAAAAATGGATGGTGATTGTTCCGGCGGACGTTGATTCGTCACGCCGCATTTCTACTTTGGTGCCAAGTTTTTCCTGGAACCGTTGGAGCATATCTTTGTCCTGGGGCGTCAGGGGCGTGCGCTTTTTTTGGGGTCTCGTGTCGCCGGAAAGTATTTGGCGCACCAGCATTTCCGTCTGGCGCACATTCAGGTGACGCTGCAAGATAGTATGCAAGGCGTCGCGCTGGGCGCGGGGTTTGGTAATACTCAACAGCGCGCGGGCGTGTCCTTCTGAAATTTTTCCCGCCGCCAACGCCGCTTTCAATTCGTCCGGCAGTTTCAGCAGGCGCAGGGTGTTCGCCACGGCGGTGCGGCTCTTACCCACTTTTTGGGCCACAACTTCCTGTGTCAGGCCAAATTCTTCCATCAGTTGCGCGTAAGCCTGGGCTTCTTCCAGTGGATTCAGGTCGGCGCGTTGAATATTTTCCACAATTGCTAATTCCAGCATTTGCTGGGGGGTTATTTCTTTAACAAAAACCGGAACCTGCTCCAGGCCGGCACGTTGAGAGGCGCGCCAACGCCGCTCACCGGCGACAATCTGGTAACCGCTATCAACCTGGGTAACAACAATGGGTTGAATAATGCCGTGTTCTTTAATTGACTCCGCCAGTTCCTGAAGTTTAGCATCATCCATCGCCTGTCGGGGCTGGTGTGGATTAGGATGAATACGTTCGACGGGTACGTGTATTGGGCCGCCAGCAGCTTCTGGTTTTGGCACAGAAGGAGGTATCAACGCGCCCAATCCTCGTCCCAATCCCTGCTTTTTGCTCACGGTTTAGCCTCCCTTCACTTCAATTTTTGGCCGAATTCGGGTTAAGAATTCCTCGGTCAACGCGCGGTATGCCTGGGCCCCGCTTGAGGTGGGAGCAAAGGCAAGAATATCTTCCCCAAAACTGGGTGCCTCACTTAACCGCACGTTGCGGGGAATAATCGTTTTGAACACTTTATCTGTAAAATGGCGCCGAACTTCTTCAATAACCTGCGTTGCCAAATTTGTGCGGTAATCGAACATTGTCATCACCATTCCAGCAATATGCAGGTTTGGATTCAAGCTATCTCGCACCAGTTCAATGGTGTGCAGCAGTTGGGTTAAGCCTTCTAGTGCCAAATATTCACATTGCACGGGGATGATAACGCCGTGAGTGGCAACGGTGAGCGCGTTGACGGTGAGCAGACCCAGGCTGGGCGGGGTGTCTATAAAAATAAAATCATAGTCCTCTGTCACAGCCGAGAGGGCCTTTTTCAAGATTGTTTCGCGGGCCACCACGTTGATCATTTCAACCTCGGCTCCGGCCAAAGCCGCGGCAGATGGTGCAACATACAAATTTTTTCGCGTTGTGGGGAGAATGGCATCTGCCAGAGCCACCTGGTTGATTAAAACATCGTACAGCGATGGTTGGTTGTCATTCAATATAACGTTGAGGCTGGAGGTAGCATTTGCTTGCGGGTCGGTATCTACCAATAATACTTTGGCTTTTCTGGCTGCCAAAAAAGCGGCCAGGTTCACGGTGGTGGTTGTTTTGCCTACGCCGCCTTTTTGGTTTGCAAAAGCGTAAATGAATGTCACGATAAACCTCTTGTAGTGTTACAAAATACAGGGTACAGTTCAAGCATTCTGATAGAATGGGTTTCCCTTTCTATCCCCTACCCCCAAGTCCGGTAAACAAAATCCCACCGCCAGGGTGGGATTTACGCTTTTTACGCACAACCGAAGCCCGTTGCACAGAGTTTACAGAGCGCCCACAGAGTTGCAGAGAGAAAATCTGATAAAATACAAAAACCCTGTGTCTTTGGCGTGTTCCCTGTGTCTCTCTATGCAAAAACTTTTTGCTGTTTACTCCCCACGTCAGGCGTTATACAATTACTTGGGAAGAATAACAACCTTGCGTCTGTCTCCTTCACCGGTACTTTGGGTGTACACCTTGTCGTGGTCACGAAGTTGGATGTGAATAATACGGCGCTCCTGGGCGGGCATTGGTTCAAGCGTTACCCGTCGTCCACTGAACACAACTCGGTCGGCCATGCGGGTTGCCAGTTGTTTTAGCGTTTTTCGACGCCGCACAAGGTAAGATTCAACATCTACAACAACAGGGACCCATTGTCCTGCTTCTTTGTTTAAGATTTGGCGCGTAACAAATTGCAAGGCGCGCAATGTTTCGCCGCGACGGCCAATCAAAAGGCCCAGGTCTGTACCTGTGATGTCCAGCGTAAGCGGGGGAATCTCGTCAGGTTCAACCAGATCGTACCCTATCCTTGCCGATACGTCTACTTTGAGAGACATTTTCTCCAGCAATGTTTGGAGAATCTCTTTGGCGCGCTCCTGGATGCGAACGTCTATTTCGGCAGCGGGTGGTACATTGCGAGCAGCGGCAGCAGGCTCATCGCTAACATTACCAGGATCACCATTATTGGCAGCGGGTGGCGCAATGGTGGTCGCTTCCGCAGATGGCGCAGGTGGTTTAGGCGTTAAAACCACCACCGCCTCTTCCGCGCCCAATCCCAAGATACCGCGACTCCCTGATCTTACAATTTCAACATCAACCTGGCTTCGATCTAAATGCAATTGTGCCAATCCGTTGGCAATTGCCTCTTCTACACTTTTACCGTTGCTTTTTACGCTTGCGTTTTGACCGGGATCGAGTTGGTTTTGTTCTAGGTTTTCCATCATTGTTTTGACCCTGTTCATTAGTATCCGTCCCATTCGCACTGATCAGAGACGATGGGTTGTTCAATTGTGCCGCAGCTTTTTCGGTTTTCATTTTACCGTTTACCGGCGATGTTTGTTGGCCAGTTTTGCCGCTTTGTTTTGCGGTGGAAGGTGCAGCAGTGAGGGCAGGTTTGGTTTTATTCATATAGTATTGCTGCGCCATGCTCAAAATGTTATTGGTAAACCAGTACAGGCTTAACCCAGAGGGTACAATGAGGGCAAAATAGCCGAACATAAATGGCATAAACATCATTGCCTGTCCCATTGCTTTCTGTTGCGGATCATCCGACTGCGGCGACATCATACGCTGCATGTAAAGTTGAGAAACCACCAACAGCACGGGCAGAACCAAATAGCCAATGGCAGCGGCCCATCCAATAGGCGGTGCGCCGTTGACAAGTGGCCACAGCCAGCTAAGGCCGGCAGACCGATCTGCTACGGGGCCAGCCAGGCTTGGGATCCAAAAGAAGCCTTCATTCAATGCCGGGGATGTGCTGGCCATCTGATACAACGCCCGATACAGGGCAAACCAGATGGGCATTTGCACCAACATCGGCAAACAGCCACCCATTGGATTGACGCCTGCTTCTTTGTACAATTCCATCTGAGCCTTAGACAATTTTTCTTTGTCGTTGGCGTATTTTTTCTGCAATTCCTTTAATTTGGGTTGCAGTTCTTGGGTTGCTCGAGTGGATTCAAGTTGTTTTTTGTTCAGAGGATAGGTCAAGGCTTTAACAATCAGGGTGAATAAAATGATCGCAAAGCCAAAGGAATATGGAATACCTATCCCTACCAGAACGCTGTTAATGCCCAATAATCCATTCGCAATTAAATCTACAAACGCTTGCCACATACAAAAATACCTTTTTACAAAATTTTATGGGACCGGATCGTATCCGCCCGGATTAAAAGGGTGGCAACGACTGACTCGCTTTACGGCTAGCCACCCTCCTTTTACAAAGCCATGTTTGGCTAACGCTTTATACCCATAGTGTGAACATGATGGATAAAAGCGGCACGTAGGCGGCAGCGCTTTAGAGATTGTCATTTGGTACAATCGGATTAATCCCATTGCAACGTACTTCATTTTTACGCCTAACCTTCTATAACACCACCTGAATGGTTAATTAGTTTTGATTGTGCCAGCAGGTCAACCATAGCCTGCTCAATTTTGTGATAGTCTGTTTGCCGAATGGGGGAACGAGCGATAAACAAAATATCCCACCCTGG
Organism: uncultured Anaerolineaceae bacterium; assembly: GCA_964413895.1. Lineage (GTDB taxonomy): Bacteria > Chloroflexota > Anaerolineae > 4572-78 > 4572-78 > JANTHQ01. The sequence continues at coordinate 6,393 of CAYPUV010000091.1, read as the reverse complement.
TTTAATGTACTCATAACGTAACCGAGCCGCTTCTCGCATCTGCCGTTTAACCTTGTTGCGCCTTACTGCATTTCCAATACGCTTATTAACGGCAAAACCAAAGCGGCTTCGGTTTAGGTGATTTGGCAGAACAATCAAAACCAGGAATCGATTTGTCTTTGATTGTCCGAAACGCCGAACACGTTGAAAATCAGCATTTTTTCTTAGCCGATACAGACGCCTCATAAAAATAAGCTTAAACGACTAACCTGCATTCCAATTAATCTTTTTAGCATGATTAGGCTGCACAGCCAACATCGCGCGCCCCTTAGCCCGGCGAGTTTTTAGTACCCTGCGTCCTGAACTGGTTTTCATTCTGGCTCGGAACCCGTGAACGCGAGCGCGACGTCGTTTTTTGGGTTGATATGTTCGCTTTGGCATACTTCCACTCTCTCTTCTACTTTTTTAAAAATATAATCATTACACAAACGATGATTATACTGGTATGACCACATAACCGCAAAATGGCGTTGGCCTTTTTCGTTCGTCATTGGTTGGCCAGCGGAACACGTTACATCCGCCGCCGTCTCCCTTCGTAGTCACCCAGTACTCTGGCAACGCTCGACAGCAGGTCTTCTGCACCAAAAGGTTTGGTAACATAATCTTCTACTTTGGCAATATGCAGCCCCAATACTTTATCAATGCTTTGTGCTTTGGCGGTTACAACAATTACGGGGATATTCGCCAGGTTCGGATCAGCTTTCATTTGTCGATACACTTCCCACCCGTCCATATCTGGCATCATCAGGTCAAGCAATATCAGATCGGGCTTATCAGTTTTTAGGATTGCCAACCCCTCTTTTCCACCTTGCGCACCTGTTACTTGAAATCCTTTGCGCTCTAAAATCAGGCGCATCAATTCAATCATTTCAGGCTCATCTTCAATACATAAAATATGACGATTATCAATATTCATTGCCATCAGCCTCGTTCATACTTCAATATTTTGTGAGCTGGCCTTTGCCAGCACTTTTTTTACACTTTTCCGCAACTCAGTTGGGGTGAACGGCTTGATTATATAATCATCAACGCCAGCGCGTTCTCTGGCAATAACTTCTTCGAAGGTGCTGTCTCGCGCGGTAAGAATGATCACGGGGATGTTTTTTAATGTTGAATCGGCTTTAATCTGCTTAAACGTTTCCCAGCCATCCATTTCGGGCATCATAATATCAAGCAATACGGCCTGCGGCGGTGATTGACGCATCATCGCCAACCCCTCTTTCCCAGAAGAAGCCCCTTTTACCGTTATGTCCTCTCTTTGCATAATGAGGTCAACTAACTCAACCAAACCCTCATCATCATCTATACACAGAATTTCTGCACTCACAAACATTGCTCCTTATTCGTGTTGTGGCCGCATTATGTGACTAATATAAGTGTAACATAACTGAATCCAGTTGTCTACTTGAATTGATGCTAAACAATGCTTCCAAACATACCTGGCTCAACGGTTTCAAACGGGCAAACAAAGCATCGAGCCTGTCCATTTTCGGCTTTGTTGAATGATGACGGGTGGATTGCAACTTCCGGGAAGATAAATCAAGCGCCACTTTTGAAATTACCGCCCGCAAAAAATATGTTTACGGCCAGAGTCGTTGTTCAACCTCATCCGGCGTTAATCCCATAATAATTACAATTTTCTTTTCTATAGAATTGCCAGATGCAACCGCTACTTTGCCACGGCCAACGGACAATTTTTGGGCAATGAATGTTTGTAAATCATTGTCAATGGTTTGCCGGTCAGCGGCAGATGTTAAATCGACGTACACAATGTCGCTATCTTTGCCGGTAATTTGGTTGCGGGGAGCGCGAGGTGTCACCTGCACCAGTACCGCAGTTCCACCTTCTGCGTTGGTGATTTCAAATTTCTGCATCATTCAACCTCCAGGGGAGTCGATACCCGGTTTAGAGAAACCGCACGGCGCGCAACAAAATACTGATCAAAAAAAATGCTACAATTGGGCTTAAGTCAATCATACCGATCCGCGTAAACCGGCTCAGTGGAACAAGAATGGGGTCTGTAATATCATACAGTATTTTGATAATGGGGTTGCCCCGGTCAACGCGCACCCCGGCCATCGGCAACCAGGAGATTAATACTCTGATTAATATAGCCCATTGTAAAACAATTAACACTACATAAAGGAAGGCAGCAAGATAGCTCACGACTAGTCTCCTCCAAGACGTTTTGATTTTTGGTAGGCGGCAAATACGGCTTTAGAGGTGATGGTTCTGAAGCCGCCTTTTTCTAGCTGGTACAACGCATCAGCCGTTGTGCCGCCCGGCGATGTGACCATATTGCGCAATTCAGCAGGGTGACGTTGGTGTTTCCTGGCAAAAGCCACCGATCCTTCCATTGTCTGTAAAACCAATGCTTCTGCCACGCGACGTGAAAATCCCATATGCACACCCGCGTCAACCAGCGCCTCTATAAACAGAAAAACGTATGCCGGGCCACTACCAGAGAGCGCCGTGGCCATATCAAGATAATACTCATGTGCCACAAATATCTCTTCGCCCAACGATTTAAAGATCATTCGCGCGGCTTCGCGTTGAGCTTCGCTCACGCTGTCGGTTGCCATCCACACCGACATTCCTTTCCCCACCCGCACCGGCGTATTTGGCATTACGCGCACTACCGTTTGATGTTGTAATCCTGCGGTAATTCTTTTAACGGGTGCGCCGGCTACAACAGATATTACCAGTGCCTCTGGGGGAATTTTCCGCTCAAGTTCCTCCAGCACTTCGGGCAATACCTGCGGTTTAATGGATAAAACAACAATGTTCACATTGCGCACGGCGTTGACATTGTTGGTTGTGTGTCGAATGCCGTATCGCTTGGTCAGCTCTTCGCCACGACGTTTTTTGGGGCCGCTGGCAATAATGTGTTGCGGGTCAACCAGATTTTGGTTCACCAACCCGGCAATCATCGCCTGGGCAATAACGCCACTGCCAATAAAAGCGATTCGCTTGTTTTCCAGCATATACTTCTCCGTTTCAATTGTAGTCAATGATCTGGTACGACGTCAAGCGTTGAATGATGGTTTTTGTAGGGGCGAACCTGCGTGTTCGCCTTTGTCCGGTAGCCAGGTTATTAGCGACGGGTGATCGTTCACGGAATTGCTCATGCACTCAAGCGCGTTCCAAAAATGGCGCGTCCCACCCGCACCAGGGTTGCGCCTTCCTCCACGGCAACTTCAAAATCATCGGTCATTCCCATTGAAAGATGCTGCCACGTGTGCTGCGGAAATTGCCTTCCACATGCCTCTAGCAGCAAGCGCAATCCCCTAAAATAGGGGCGCGTTTTTTCCGGGTCGGTTACAATGGGAGCCATCGTCATCAGCCCCAGGATTTTTATATTGCTTAAAGACGACATCGCCGCCACCGCATCGAAGAATGCCTGCCGCACCGAATCATCATCCTGCCAATGAGCTACCCGAAACCCGGCCTTGCTTTCTTCCCCAGAAATGTTGCATTCTAGCAGCACCGGTACCGGCGGGTAACTGTTCCGCGCCGCCAGACGGTCAATGCGTTGTGCAAGCTTCACCGTGTCAACGGCATGAATCATTTGCACATACGGCAACACGCGGGGAACTTTTCTGCTTTGCAAATGCCCAATCATGTGAACGGTGGGCGGATCGGCGGGGTTGGTTTGCGCCAAAAATGCCGGAACCTTCTCCACAATCTCTTCTACGCGATTCTCACCAAAATGTCGCAAGCCGGCGCGATAGGCGGTGATCATATCTGCAACCGGGTGCGTTTTGCTCACGCCGACCAATGTAATGTCAGCGGGATTTCGCCCGACGCGGTTGGCGGCCTGTTGAATGCGCGCCTGCACTTTGTACAAGTTTTCGGCAATCATTGTTCAGTTGCCCCCCGCCGGAAGGCCAATGAAAGCGCCAAAGCGCCCGGTGCGCCCTTTTTCTGCGCGATGCGAAAAGAACATATCGGTGTTGCAAGCGGTACACAATTCACTCACTACCACCTGCCCCACTCCGGCCTGCCGGGCCTGGTGTGCGTTTGCCTGCCACATATCAAATCGCATTTGATGATCGTCGTGAACAAAAAATTGTTGGGCGTTGATAAATGCGCGCTCCGCCAACCGGTAAACATCGTCCCCAACCTGGTAGCAGCACGGCCCGATGCTGGGGCCAATCACCAGTCTCAGATCAGCCGGGCAACTGCCAAAATGCTGTTCCAGCGCCGAAACCACACTCCCCACAACATTTTGCATCGTACCGCGCCATCCGGCGTGTCCCAGTCCCACGGCTTTTTGGGTGGGATCATAAAACAATAACGGCGTGCAATCGGCAAACCGCATGGTGAGCATTAACCCCGGCTCACGGGTAATGAGGGCGTCGGCTTTGCTTTGCAGGGTGGGGAGATGGTCTCTGGTGGCAACAATCACGTCGTTACCGTGAATTAAATGGCACGAAGCTGTTTCAGCAGGGTTTAGGGCGAGTACGGCGCACGCGCGCTTAAAATTGGCGGCGACATTTTCCATCGAGTCACCAACTGCGTGCCCCATATTCAGGCTGTGCCACGGCGATGGACTTTGCCCCCCCAGGCGAGTGAAAACGGCGTGGGTGGTTTCGGCCAGCAGTGGAAATCGGTATGCGCTCAATGCACCGTATTGAACCAGATGGTATGGTGTGTTGACGGCTGTTTTCATCATCAGAAGTGTAGCACAAGAGGACATTATTTGCCAAAGACTCCTTCAAGAAACATAATTGAAGGTTCCCCCAATTGCTCATTCATTTGCTTTGAGGTAAACTTCATTCTACATTAAAGATAGGGCGGGAGCAAGTGCAAGGTTGGGGCGCTTCTCTCGTTTTTTGTTGCAATTGATGAAACATTTATCGCGCGTATTCATTATTCTTACCCTGGGTTTGCTGACCATCTTGTTGCTGTTAAAGTTGGGGGATATTGATATTTCGCTGGTAACCCTGCAACGCATTAATCCAGCCTTTTTGCTGGCGGCTGTAGCCATTCACTATTCTGGCTTTGCGATGCGCGGCTGGCGCTGGCAGAAACTTTTAACCGGGATGGGGCACAAATTAACTTACACCTACACCACCTCGCTGCTGGTAGCGGGCTGGTTCGTCAGCGCTCTGCTTCCGGCGCGACTGGGAGACGTGGCGCGCGCCACGCTATTGCGCCACGACCACCAGGTCCCACTGGCGCGTGGCTTCGCTTCTATTGCTACCGAGCGCGCACTGGACATTTTGGCAATTCTGTTTCTGGCGTTGGTGGCAGCAGCGTGGGCGTTGGCCGGACGCACGCCACCCTGGGTCTGGCAGGCTCTCGGCGGGGGCACGGCGTTTTTCGCCATTGCGCTGGGGGCGCTATTTGTTGCACCCCAACTGGAAACCCGTCTGCTCCATCTGCTCTCGTGGAACCTGTATCAGAAGGCCATCCACTTTGGCTTTAATCTGCTGCACAGCATTCGACAGTTGCGTAAACATCCATCGCTACTGCTGGTGGTGGTGGGCCAAAGTATTTACATCTGGTTGTGTGATGTATTTTTAATGTATTTTGTGTTTCTGGCAATTGGAATTGTTGCCCCGGTGAGCATTGCCGCCTTCACCAGTATGGCGGTTGACCTGGCAGCGGCGGTGCCGATCATCCCCGGCGGGCTGGGGCAAGTAGAAGGCACGGCACTGGGCGTATTGCACTTGTTTCAAATTGGTGTGCAACAAAGCAGCCTGATGATTTTGCTCACCCGGTTCATTAGCTATTGGACATTCATTATCGTTAGTGGTGCCGTGGCGTACTTTTTTGGCTTCTCACAAGTAATAAATATCCAGAGGGCACCGCCGCCGAATGACGAATACTGAAAAACCGATCAAGATGACTGGACGGTTGGACTTGAAACCCTTTTCTCCTGCCACCCTGAAATATGAACCCTGAAACCCTCAAAAAGCACCAAAACTTTATCTTGTTGCTAATTTTGTTCGTCGTCTTTCGCGCGTTAACCCTGCTAGCCTATCGTCCCGGTGGGCTGGTGCTGGACTTTAGCGATTTTTACTGGTATCGAGAATTCGCACAGTTAACGCGACAAGGGTACAGTCCCTACCAATCTCTTTGGTCAACGTATCCCCCGCTGTTCCCCCTGCTTATGGTGTGGGCCTGGAAATTGAGTACCCTACTACCGCCCTGGGAGTTCAGCAACCTCTGGTTCACCCTGAGCCTCGGCGGCATATTTTTGCTTTTTCAAACCGGAAACTTCATTTTCCTGTATTTGCTGGCCCTAGAACTCTACTCCCCGGCCAAGGCCCTCAACCCTGGTTGGATTTACCCCGGCTGTTTTGTGCTGTTTTACCTGTCGCGCGGCTGGTTTGATGTCTTGTCGTT
>CAYPUV010000090.1:0-14163 GCA_964413895.1 uncultured Anaerolineaceae bacterium | reverse complement strand
GGTTCATGTGAGCGAATTGGCGCACGATTTTGTCAAAGTTCCCGCGGACGTCGTTTCTGAAGGCGATATTGTGCAGGTGAAAGTCTTGAAAGTAGATGCCCGCAAAAAGCAGGTTAATCTTTCTATTAAAGCACTGCAAGAGCCGCCACAGCCAGAAGTGGCTGAAGAAGAGGAAAAGAGCAAAGAATACGCCCCGGCAGAAGAACCAATGCCCACAATTATGGCTATTGCCTTCGGGCAAGCGAATCTGGCTGTGACGCCGGCGAAGAGAAAACGCCCCAAGCGACGCAGACGTAATCGGCGTATGGACGATGTTGTTTCCCGCACCCTAAAGGTTGGCGAACAAGAATAATTACATTAAATATCAGCGAATGCAAAAGAACTGCGATTCCCCGCAGTTCTTTTTTTATCTTAGCCAGGTAAGCAACAAACTTAATGAGATAAAACTACCCAGCGTGGAAACCATAACCACGCTACTGACAAAACGCGTGTCGCTGCCAAATTCTTCTGCAAGAATGATGGAAATAACGGCGGTAGGCATACTGGTTTGGATAATGGCAACATTGGCGGTTAGTCCGTGTAGCAACAACATTCGAGCAAGCAGAACCCCAATCATCGGCGGAAGTAACAATTTGGTTCCGCTGGCCAGCGCCACCAGTCTGATCTGATTGTCAATTCGAGTGCGGGCGAGTTGCGCTCCCAACACAATGAGCATTAGTGGCACAGCCGCAGCTCCCAGCAACGACATGCTCCGGTCTATGGGTACGGGAGAGAAAAATACATGCTGATTAACCAGTAATCCTAATACAACGGCGTAAAGCAGTGGCACTTTAAACATGTTAACGAAAGATTTTACAATAGAAGCCGATCCACGTGACGCCAAATACACACCAAGTGTGTTGGCAACAATCGACGTGCCTGTAAAAATGATTACGGCTCGGGCCAGGCCATCGTCCCCAAAGGCAAAGGAAATAAAGGGCAACCCAAAATTGCCCGCGTTAATCAACGTGTTAGACAGGGCGAACGCGCTGGCCTGTTTTTTCTCAAGATGCAGCAATCTGGCAAGTCCACCACTCAACACGGCCATAGAAACCATCGTCAGGCCGGTAAACAGAAATAGTTGGTTTAGTTCATAGGCTTGTATTGTAGAACGACTGATACTGCTGTATACCAGGGCTGGGGCAGCAAGGTACACCACCACTTGAGATAAGCTGCGTGTGTTCAGTGAAAATCGGCGATCCGCCACAAAGCCCAACGCGGCGATGAGGACAATGGGAGCAATGACGTTAAAAAATATTTGAACCATCGGTGGAATGTTCGGAACGGGTAAAGTTGAAAAATGAAAATCTATGCCAGATTACGGATCTGTTAAACTATCAATTCAAATTGAAGGTTTCATAATCCACATCGGTGTCCAGGCCAAACTCATCATCATCCGCACTATAATCATCCATATCCATCGCAAAGTTGAACAATGTGCCCAGGTCGTCACCCATCAGCGTTAGTTCGTCCAATGCTTCCTCGGCGGCGGTGCGAAGCGCTTCGTTGTCTGCTTCAGCCAACTCTTCCAGTTTCTCTTGTGCCGCTGGCCCACCAATCTGCCCCAGCGCCCAAATAGCATTCTGTTGCACTTCGGAGTCGGCATCGTCCTTTATCAAGCGCATCAATGGGGCAACGGCATCTTGTAGAACCAGTTCGCCACATGCACGGGCAGCTTCAAACCTGATGGCTGGATTATCGTTTTCAAGCTCCTTAAGTACAATGTCAGCCCACCGGGAATTGTAGCTGCGCCCCATTGCAAAGATGGCGCTTACCTGCATTAATTCATCGTCATGGTAATAGGCATACTCAATGATTTCATCAATGCCTTCCCGGTGCGAGAAGGCTATGGCTTCGATGGCTCTCCGTACTACGTCCTCCGCCTCGCCCGAGCGCCGAATTGTTTCCAGTAATGCTTGCTCTACAACCAGCTGTGCATTTTCATCAATTTCCCCCAATTCTGCTAGATAAAGGAATTGTCCCAGAGCTGTTGCGGCAGCAGCACGCACTTTGCTGTGCTTACCTTCCCTGAGCAGGTAAATGAAGGGAGGGATCAACGTGGGTGATTCATTCTCCCACAGTCCCTTAATTGCCGATGCTTGAACGTCGGTGTCCTGATCATTCAATGCCATAATGAAAATGGGGTCAAAATTCACTTCAAAGTTCAGCTCGGTAATTTCTACCAGTTGCCGCATAATATGTTGGCGGCGATCGGTTTTTATATTGGGCCAGAGGGTTTCAAGTTTTGCCAGTTTGGATTTATCTAGCATAGATAGCCCATACAGTACCGTCCTATTCAAATGTGTACCCTGGTCTGCAATGTGTTCAAGCGTTTGGTTAAAATTTTTATCCATACAATCCTCCTACGGCCAGAAAAAAGTTCTGGTTTTACTGGGAATGCTGACGGGTTCGCCAGTTTTCTCTCCGGCGGCGTTTGTGGTTACTTTCTCTACAAACACCTGCCACTCGTAAACTCGACCTGTGCCCTGGTCTGCCAGACCGTAATATTGTTCTGTTGGAATCACCCAAAAGGTATCTTTGGTGTTTGTGCCGCCGTAAGCACGTTCGTCATTTTGCAACCAGTTTATCCGCACGGCATACCATTCGTCTTCTGCCAGCTCACCCGCCGGCTCCCACTTGAGCACCACTTCTTGCCCGCTGGTGAATTGTGCCCCATCTTCCGGGTCAGTGAGCACAATTTGCCCAAAACGCGGCGTGGGAGTAGCTGTGGGTGTTGGCGTGCTGGTGGGAGCATTGGGGTGCGTTGGCTCCGGTGAGGGCGTTTGGGTGGACGTTTCTGTAGGGGTGGCGGTGGGGGATGGCGTAGCAGTTGGCGAAGGCGTTTTGGTGGGCGTGGCCGTATTGGTTGGCGTGGGAACCAAGGTGGGCGTGCGTGTCATTGTTGGCGTTGGCGTTTGAGTGGGTGGGTTGATCAATTGGACGACGGCCTGCGTTTGTTGTTTGAATACCGACCCCAGTTCAACCAGACCAAATATTACCAACGCAACCACAAGTGCAGCTATGCCAACTGTCAAATACGGGAATGGTTTTGGTTCTAAATTTGCCCCGCACGCTGGGCACACCTGTAAGTTGCCTGGCGCAAGCGTGTTGCAGTATTTGCAGCGAATGATACGAGGTTGTTCGTCCATAATGAGTGGTTTGTAGGGGATGGGGCAACAGGTTTGGCTGTGAACCATTCCCCCAAAGATTATCTGAATAACCCGGAAACGTCGATGGGCGAAGTGACATCATAATAACTGATGACCACCATTAGGGTGAGTAGAAGCGCCAAACCAATAAGATGAATAGCACCTTCTTTTTCCGGCGAAATTCGCTTCCCACGGATGGCTTCGATGATGACGAAGAAAATCCGACCTCCATCGAGTGCAGGCAGCGGCAGTAAATTAGTTATACCTAGCGCCGTGCTTAAAATCGCGGTTAGAAAAAGAATAGGGTACAGCACGTTTGATTGCCGCGATACCTGCACTGCCGAATTGGTAATCTGATAAATGCCTACCGGCCCTACCGGGCGTGCTTGTTCGGCGGGGATGATGTTTTTGATGACGGCAGCCGGAACGGTAAATGTTTGGATGATAATGCCGGTGGTAGCCACCACACCGGTGATTAACGCCTGGCCCGGCGGCATTTTTGTAATGCGTTCTTCGATAACTTGTGCGGTCACAGTAGCCCCAATGGCCGAAATCGGCTGACTCAGCGAATCGGCGAGAGGAGAGAACGCTGGCTGGTCAGCAGGCGATTGGGAGGGGGTAAGCGGGACGTTAAGGTGTGTGTTGCCCCGTTGTACGGATAGCGTCACCGCTTGCTGCGGGTGTGCACGCAGGTAGTTGCTCAATTGGCTGGGCGTGCCGATGACGTTGCCATCAACGGCCAAAATAATGTCTCCCAACTGCAAATTGGCGGTTTCGGCGGGCGAGTCTGGCGCAATTTCTGTGATGTAAAGCTCGGTGTATTTTGTGAAAATACCCACGCCCATTGCTCCTTCTCCGGGCGGCGGGTTCAAGCGGGGCACCAAACTCACCTGAATTTCCTTGTTGCCCCGTTGCAGGGTCAGGGTCATCTCCTGGCCCCGATGGGCCTGTGTGTATTCAACCAAATCGCGTGACGATTCAATAGGTGTGCCATCCACTTTCAGCACAATATCGTTGGGGTGAATGCCCGCACTTTCGGCGGGCGAGTTGGGAGCTACGTCAGTGATGTAGGTTGGCCCGATTGGTTCCGGCTGCCCAGTCATAAACATGACGGCGAAGACAATCACGGCGGTGATGAGGTTCATCGTTGCCCCGGCGACCAGTACGATAAACCGTGCTTTTTTGCTTTTGCTGGCGAAACTCCCCGGTGCACTGGGATCTTCCTCGCCCAACATTTTCACAAATCCGCCAAAGGGAATCCAATTGAGCGTGTACTCGGTGGGTTTTTCCAATCTTTCCACAATAGTGGTAATTTTACCGGATAAATCATCTTTTTTCGGGTCAAACAGCTCAATTTTAGTGACTTCCATTTTGCCATCGGGGCGTGGTGCAGTTTCTACCGCCACCACACTCCCCACCTGCAATTTTCTGGGAACCTTTGTTTTGCGCCCAATGACAAAATCATGGCCGTCGAGGGTGATTTTGCCTTCACCCTGCCACAGTTTCACCGCACGCGGTGGGTAGCCAATGCCAAATTCTTCAACCACAATGCCCGCTTTTTTGGCGGTGACAAAGTGTCCCAATTCATGCACAAAAATGAGGAAACTCAATATTAAAATAAAAACAATGACCGTAGTCATACGCAACCTCTATCTTATTTTCTGCGGGAAATTATAGCTTGCGGGGATACAATTAGCAATTAGCCATGAACAGTTAATAAGCAACAATTGCCTGTTGCCCACTGTTAATTGCTAATTGTTCTCGTGCCGCCACCAACGCCGCTGCGGAGTGTTTTTTGCACACCGGGCAGCGTTCGCGCCAGCGATTCCACCGTGTCGGCGTCCCGACTTTCGCAGATGAGATGCACATTCGGGCCCGCATCAATGGTGAAATACACGGGGAGGCCCTCGCTGCGCCATTGTCGTACCGCATAGATGAGCGCCAGTGTGGCGGGCTGCCAATAAAATAACGGGGGGCGACTGGTCATCATTACACTGTGCATCATCACCGCATCCTCTTCGATGATTGCTCCCAGTGCCGGCAGGTCTTTGGCCAGCACCGCGGCTTTCGCGGCGATGAATCGTTCTTCTGTGTTGGCGACCCGCGCCGCTTGCAGCACACTGGTATCGGCGAGGGCGTGCCCGCCGGTAGAACCAACCGTTTTGTGTTCTGCGCTGACAATGGCGACCACGTCCACCAAATCCCAGTGATCAGCCGGGGCAATGCTGGTGGCAAAAGAGGTTTCATCCGTGCCGCCGGCGAGCCACTGCACGAATCCGGCGGGGACAGAGCGGCACGCCGACCCCGACCCGCGCCGCGCCAACGCCGACAGTTCCGCCTCAGAAAGCGAGAGTCCCGCCGCCGCCGCGCCCGCCGCCGCCAGGGCAGAAAACGCCGCCGCGCTGGAGGCGATGCCCGCTCCCGCCGGAAAATTGCTCGCGGTGAAAATGTGGGCGTGGTGAGGCAGATTAGCTTTGGCGCGGATGAGATCCATCTGCCGGAAAACCCGCGCCGCCGCACCGCCCGTCACCGCCGTGCCATCGATGGTGAGCGTATCGGCGGAGAAGGCAGGGTCAAACTGCACTGTGGCGGTGATGGTCAACTCCGCCAGATTTATCGAGAGAGATGGATTGGCGGCAATGCGCAGGGTGTGGTCGATGTTGCCCCAATATTTGATGAAGGCGATATTCGAGCAACTGATGGCGGTTACGGGAGGATGTGTTGTTTGGGTCATATTGTTCATTCAGGATAAAAAAGTTCAGGGGCAGTGCGTTTTACCCACTCTACCACTTGCATCGCTGCATCTCTGGCTTCACGGGCGTCATCTAGCGTGGGCATAAACCAATCATCAGGATAACGGATTTCCACAGCATACGGCATCAAAATAGCCAGGGCGTCTCGCAGAATGTTGGCGGTGGGAGCAACTTTTAGAATTTCTTCGAGCAAAACAAATAAATCGTGGGTTCGCGGGGGAAATGTGCCACGAACAATTAAGAATGCTTTCAGTAATTTTTCCGCCGTTTGCTGACAATGAAAACAAACTGTATCAAACGGGATTTCCACCGCCCGCAGATTATTATCGGCATTGAGCAAATCGTTTTTGGCTTTTGCCACCCACTGACGGGCTAATTCACGCTCGTTGGACATAAACGGTTTTCCCTTCGCGCAAAACAGTTGACACAAAAGATAGCGGTGTTTTTTTACCCGCTTCTACTTCTTCCGGGGTGTAAACCAGCAAATCCATACTAAACGGGTACGGCGAAAAAAGTTTATACAATTCCCGGCTGCGTTTAAAACGGGGTTGGTCGCTGGGCGCAATAATGAACAAATCAACATCGCTCCCGGCGTGAACATCGCCACGCGCAAATGAGCCGAAAAGAATAACTTTTTCGGCATTTGCCGCAATTCCGATTTTTTCTGCCACTCGTTTTATGTCCGATAATTCAACCATAGTGATATTTTAGCGGCTTTCCATCCGTTTCAAAATTAGAGTACTGAGCGGCGGCAGGGTCAGGTTGATGGAATACGGCAGGTTGTGCCACGGCTGCGCTTCGCTTTGCACACCGCCCAAATTGCCGACACCACTGCCCCAATAGATTTCCGCATCGGTATTGAGCAGTTCCGCATAAAAACCTTCTTCCGGCACACCGATGCGATACCCTTCGCGCGGCACGGGGGTGAAATTGCACACAAATATTACAAAATCATTGTGGGCGCGGTTGTAGCGCAAAAAGGCGATGACGCTGTTTTCGCTATCGTTGGCATCAATCCATTCAAAACCACCTGGTTCAAAATCGACCTCAAATAACGCGGGTTCATTCTGGTACAACCGATTCAAATCCGTCACTAACCGCGCCAATCCCTGGTGGGGCGGATAATTCAGCGCGTCCCATTTTAGCGAATGGTCACAATCCCACTCTGTCCATTGCCCAAACTCGCCACCCATAAATAACAATTTTTTGCCGGGATGACCATACATATAGCCGTAATAAGCACGTAAATTGGCAAACTTCTGCCAATCATCGCCCGCCATTTTGCCCACCAGCGACCCCTTCATATGCACCACTTCATCGTGTGACAGGGGCAAAATGAATTGCTCATTGAAAGCATAAATCAGGGAAAAAGTGAGGCTATTGTGGTGGTATTTGCGGTGAATGGGATTTTTGCTCATATATTCCAGCGTGTCGTGCATCCACCCCATATTCCATTTCAGGTCGAACCCCAGCCCGCCGAGGTACACCGGACGCGATACCTGGGGCCACGCGGTAGATTCTTCGGCAAAGGTGAGAATATCGGGAAAGATGCCGTGCGACACCTCGTTAAAGCGTTTCAAAAAATGAATGGCTTCCAGATTCTCTCGCCCGCCATATTCATTTGGAATCCACTCGCCATCGTTGCGGGAATAATCCAGATAGAGCATCGACGCAACCGCATCTACCCGCAAGCCGTCAATATGGTATTTCTCCAGCCAGAAAATGGCGTTTGAGAGCAAGAAAGCCCGCACTTCATTGCGTCCGTAATTGAAGATGTACGTGCCCCAATCTTTGTGTTCGCCCTTGCGAGGGTCGGCGTGTTCGTACAGGTGGGTGCCGTCGAAGTTGCCCAGCCCGTGCGCGTCTTTTGGAAAATGCGCGGGAACCCAGTCCACAATCACACCGATGCCCGCCTGATGACAGGCGTCTACAAAGGCCATAAACTCCTGCGGGCTGCCATAGCGGCTGGTGGGGGCAAAATAATTTACCACCTGATAGCCCCACGATGCATCAAGGGGGTGTTCGGCAATGGGAAGTAATTCCACATGGGTGTAGCCCATCTCTTTCACATAGGGGATGAGCTGGTTTGCCAGTTCGCGGTAGGTCAGGTAGCGATTGCCTTCGCCACGCCGCCAACTGCCCAAATGGACTTCATACACGGCGAAGGGTGCATCCAGGGCTTGCGTCTGTTTGCGATTCGCTAGCCAATCGTCATCGTGCCATTTGTGGATGCCCAAATCGGTCACCACCGATGCGGTTTGCGGACGCAGTTCTGCAGCAAAGGCATAGGGGTCGGCTTTCTCCAGCCACTGCCCGTCGTGGGTCTCGATGCGGAATTTGTACATTGCCCCCGGTTGCAACCCCGGCTCAAAGCGCGTCCATACCCCGCTCTCACCCAGACTCAGCATCGGGTGTTGGGTGCTGTGCCAGTAATTGAAGTCGCCCACAAGGTACACCGCTTTGGCGTTGGGCGCCCACACGGCAAAATGCACGCCCGTCACGCCGTCAAGTTCGGTGAGGTGTGCACCGAGTTTCTCATAAATGCGCTCGTGGTTCCCCTCGGCGAAGAGGTATTTGTCCATATCGGAAAAGAAGGGTTGGGTCATGGGCGCTCCTGATTTTTCACGCTATTTTCTTCGACAAACGTTTCAAAAAATAGTACACAGATGAGACGGATTATACAGATGAACACAGATATAAAAAGTTCACACCAAAAAAATCTGTGAAAATCCGTATCATCAGTTCAATCCGTGTGCCATTTTTATCACATTCTCAATTCAACCGCTGGAAAGTCGGCCCGATGTCCAGCTCATCTAACAGCGAAACGAGTTCCGCTGGGGTGAGCGGGCGACCTTTGCCCGCGTAGGCGGTCAGTGCGGCTTCTAGCATATTGGTACCGAATGACCGCCCGTCGAAAACAGGGGTAGTGGTGATGAGGTATTTCAGCCCACGCTCACGTAGCAGGTCGGCGTCGGCGGCGGTGGTGGTGTTGGTGACGATGCTCTGTCCGGTCAGGTCGTCGGGCAGGTGTTTGCGGATGTACAGAAAATCGCCGGCGATGACGGAACCATATTTGAACCATTTTTCATATTTCGGCACAATTTCGTTTTGGTCGTCGCCGGTGGGATATAGCATGCTGATGGGCGCCAACCCAATTATCGGCAACAGGATACTGCCCAACCGTTGCAGGCTTTTCAGGCTGTGCAGCGGAATGGGCAACCCCAACCCAAACATGATGTCGCAAAAAACGGTGTCGAACCCGGCATTGACCAGCGATTGTGCCATCCCAAAACGGTCAACTCCCAGCGTCATCATCGCCTTGCGGGGGGTCAGCGGTTCGTCCAACTGCGGCTCGATAACCTGCATAACACGACTCTCCAGGGTGTGTTTCAGCCCACGCCCATCGACGGCGGGCGTTTTTCGCACATCCTTGACAAGATTGATGCCCGACCGCAGGGGATACTCCTTTTCCCCCAGCCGAATGTATAGTTCTACCCCACCCACGCCAAAAGCGTCCACCGTGCCATCCATTTCAGCGAACATACGACGGGCGGCTTTTTCGTCGCCATCGGTGCCGATGCGCTCAATGATGATTTTCTCGCCGCCCAATGTTATTTCCACTTTTTTGTTGCGGGCCGAACTTCCCAAACTGATGCTGACTGCGTGTTTCATCGTTGCCATCCTTTGGATTGGAAATAAAGTTACATCACATCATCTCGATTATAACGCGATTGAGGGAGGAGTCAATTGTATTTTTAGAATGATTGGAGTACCATTATTTGTGGATTTGCACACACATCCCCCACAACTGAATTTCTGATTCTGCAGGGAGCTTCAGATGGCAACCGTATTTATGAAATGGCTAGAAACAACGCCGGAGCGGTACGACCAGGGTATCCGTCTGCTCACGCTGAACCGCCTACCCAAGCTAAAGGCACACATCGCCACGCAACTGGTCAACCCCGGCGACCGGGTACTGGAGATTGGCTGCGGCACGGGCACGCTGGCAATTATGATGGCGCAGCGGGGCGCCATCGTCACCGGTGTGGACGAATCGCCGTGGATGATGGCGCAAGCCCGCCGCAAAGTTGCTGAGGCGGGGCTGGAAGCACAGGTGACGCTGCAAGAAATGGAGGCCAGCACTCTCACCGACCATCTGCCGCCGAATGGGTTTGACGTAATTGTCAGCACCCTGGCCTTTAGCGAACTACCCGACGCAGAGCGCCGGTTTGTGCTAGCAGAATGTGCGACGTTGCTTGCTCCCGGCGGGCGGCTAATTATTGGCGATGAGGTTGTTCCGGCAGGCGTGCTGGCTCGCATGGGCTACTATTTGGTGCGCCTCCCCCTGGTGTTGATTACCTGGCTGCTCACGCGAGCCTCCACCACACCTCTGCGCCACCTGTCACAAGAGCTGACAGAAGCAGGCTTTGCCATTGAAACCATCGCCACGTACCTGGCGGGCAGTTTGGCCGTGTTTGTGGCCCATCCCCTGACCGAGGCAGAAACGGGATTGGCAAAAACCATCCCTCGACTGCGCTATAAGATTACATGGCGCACCTTACTCATCGACGCCTGGGCCTTGATTTTCCGTATTATTCCTCCGTACCCCAAAATAAAAACGGGGTTGTATGCCATCGGGAACCCGAATGAACGTTCTCCCGTGCTGGTGACAGGCAATTTTGAGCTGACTGTGCGCCGGGTGGTGCGCGAACTTGACGAAAAAGTAGATGTGTGGCTGCTGGTAGCTGATTCGGCGGGCATTAATGTGTGGTGCGCCGCCGGCGGTGGATACTTCACGGCAGAAAAAGTTATTGGTGCGCTAAAGTCGGCGCGGTTAGAACAAGTCGTGCGCCATCACGCGCTGATACTGCCGCAACTGTGCGCCAATGGCGTGGACGGCTGGAAAGTACGGCAAGAAACAGGTTGGGGCGTTCACTGGGGACCTGTCCGCGCGCGCGACATTCCGGCATATCTGGCGGCGCAGCGAAAGAAAACTGATGCAATGCGCTGGGTGCGCTTCCCTTTGAAAGACCGGCTGGAAATGGTGACGGTGACGCTTGGGTTTTACGGGTTGCTGATTCTGCTGCCGGTATTTCTTTTCTGGCGGACAATGTTCTGGCCGGTCACGGTCAGTTTGGTAGGATTATCCTATTTTTACGCCATTATGATGCCCTGGCTACCGGGGCGGGACGGCATGGCCAAAAGCATCCCCCTCGCCGTGATTGCTCTGGCTGGATTGCTGATTTACACCGTGTGGCAGCCGCTGGCTGCGCCGCATTTGTTCAACTGGGTCATCGGGTTGGTTGGGCTATCGATATTCACGGCGGCAGAGTTGCAGGGTATGTCGCCGCTGATGCGCGGAGAGCAGGCCAATTGGGGACGGGAAGCAATCATTGGCGTAATTTTGGGAGCAGTCTATTGGCTCACGCCGATGCTGGTGGGCTGGAGGTGAAATTGTGCCTGAACAACCGAGTTTCTGGTCGACATTGGGAGAACACTGGGAAATTGCGCGCACCTTGCGCAAACTGGAAATTCATTTTGACCCCGACCGCTGCACCGGGGTATGGGAATGTTACGAGGTTTGTCCGGTAGGCTGCTGGACCCCCAACCGTGACCAACGGGTAGCAATTTTTCACAATTCCGAATTGTGTGTTGCCTGCGGCGCATGCGTGCGCCAGTGTCCCAACGATGCTATTGTGCTGGAATAACGCGCCAGACAATAGAACACAGCTACCCAAAGGGCACAGGTGACACAAAGATGACGGATTGGCACAGATGTTTTGAAATTTTCTATGAAAACCCGTAAAATCTGCGTCACCTGTGTTCTGTTTTTCTGTGTTGATGGTGAACAACGTTGAATTATCGAACTCACATCATATTATCCTGGGTAGTGGCTATTTTTGACTGATGAAACAAATACACACCTGAAGAATGGTGAGTAAATACCCGCATTCGTTTTGCGTAGGGACAGAACAATGCTCTGTCCCTACATAGCAAATGATTTCCATCAGTCAAATTGAACCACCACCTTATCCTGCTGGCACCGCCATTGATTCTATGATGTCGCGCCGCGCAAAATCTTGCCGCACCCGTGCCGTCACCAACGACGTATTGGTGTCGACAAACAGATTGTAGCGTTCCTCGTCGTAGCGGGTTTCCACTGCCACATACAGCCCACCCCGGCGATACATTTCAATGTCCAGCGGTTCCAGCATTGAAACAGGCGGCATGGAGACCAGGGTTGTTTTTAGCCGTTGCCAATATTCTGGCAACAGGCGGTCGGGCCGCAAATCATACGTATTCCCCAACCGTTTGTCGTTCATCAATGCCTGCGCCACCAGCGCGCGCAGCTCAAAAATTTCCGCGCCATCTTGAATGACAACTTCGCGGCGCGCACTGGCCGCATAGGCGTAAATGCGTTTGCCATCGCGCGATTCAAACACCGGCGCCCAAAACTCCGTCTGACCGGGAATACGTTTTTTAAGATAGAATACCGGCCGCATCAGGGCTAATGTCTTTGCGTTCACCCCGCGCACGTGGAGTTTGTCGTTTTTACCGGGCGTGCCGAGAATTCCCACTGCATGTAGATAATCGGTGAGATATTCGCGCACTTTCGCCAACTCCACATGCCGAAAAACCGGACCACCAGGCGTGGTGGCAAATACTTCGTGTTCCACCGTGTAAACCGGATACACCTCTCGCGCCTGGCGAGCGATAAAAACATAGCTGGGCAGTCGAGCCATGTTCACCAAACCGGCCAACAACTTGCCCGTCATTTTCGGTAGCGCGGCAATATTTTCAGTTTCCATCCGAAAGCCACACACTTCCACATCATAAATCGTTTTTCCATTTGTGGTTGAAGCATACACCGGCACATCAAATGCAGTTTCAAAATTGACGGTGGCTTCCACAATCTCAATGTGGGTAATGTAGGGAATAGTATCTTTTGCCCCAGTATTGGGGACAAGCGTAATTTTCATAGGTATTTTTCCCCTTTGTTACACCTGCACTGCCGACGGCGTTTCGGGCATCAGGGTGCGCTTGCCGGGTGCGGCGGTATTGGGCGCCCCAAATTCGGGGTAGCTGATGGTACCGTGTTCGGAAATGTCCAGCCCTTCCAATTCTTCTTTCGCCGAAACGCGAATGCCAATGGTGGCTTTCAGCAGGCTGAACAATCCGTACATCGTCGCAAACGCCCACCCGCTCACGGCCAGCACACCGACCCCCTGTACGCCGAGTTGAGCCAATCCGCCGCCATAAAACAGTCCGGCCACGTTCCCCATACCGGTCAATGCGCCAGCCTGGGGCGCGGCAAATAAACCGACCGCCAGCGTGCCCCACACCCCGTTCAACGCGTGAACGGCAATTGCACCGACCGGGTCATCAACCCGCAGTACGTTTTCCACAAATGCCAACCCGTACACCAGCACTGCTCCGGCAAGCAACCCGATAATCAATGCTCCCACCGGCGTCACACTCGCTGTTCCGGCTGTGATTGCCACCAGTCCGGCCAATACACCATTGAGCGCCATTTCGGTAGAGGGCTTTCCAATGCGGAGCCAATTAACGATCAAGGCCGATATCGCACCTGCCGCCGCTGCTATATTCGTGGTTACGGCAATATAGCCAATGCCGGGATTCATACCCGCCAGAGTGCTGCCAGGGTTAAAGCCAAACCAGCCGAACCAGAGAATGAACACCCCCAGCGCTGCCAGCGTCAAACTGTGGCCGGGGATGACGTTGCCGGAACCATCTTTATTGAACTTGCCGATGCGCGGCCCCAACACCATTGCCGCCGCCAGCGCCGCGAATCCGCCCACCGAATGGACAATAGTTGACCCGGCAAAGTCGATGAAACCTAATTTAGCCAGCCAACCGCCGCCCCACAGCCAATGCCCGGAAATGGGGTAAATTAGTCCAACCACAACAACGCTGTAAACCAGGTACGCGTTAAATTTTAGCCGTTCTGCCACCGCGCCGGAAACAATTGTTGCCGCGGTTCCTGCAAATACAAGCTGGAACAGAAACCCGGCCCAATCGTAGGCGCCGTCGGCAGTGTACAAAAGCTTGCTCAGAAAGAAGTTGTCTGTGCCAATGATACCAAATTTAGATGTTCCATACATCAGTCCATAGCCAATGGCAAAGAACAAAACCGTAGACTACGCAACGCTAAACAGGCATCTAATCAGACATTGAGAGCAAATTGTACCGATGGTAGAGAG
>CAYPUV010000089.1:0-14249 GCA_964413895.1 uncultured Anaerolineaceae bacterium | reverse complement strand
TTGCTTTGATGGTGTCAATGCGGGCGGTCGCTTCATCCAGTAGTAAAATAGCGGCGTCCTGCGACAGCACCAGCGACAACGCCCGCAGCTGCCGCTGTCCCGTCGAAAGGAGAGGCCCTCGTACGACGACATCAGTTTGCAAGCCTTTGGGCAACGTTTCCAACCACTCACCGTTGCCAAGTTGCCGGGCCACCGCCTCCACCGCTGCGTCCGAAAGCTCCGGGCGCGCATAGCGGATATTCTCCGCCACTGTGCCGGAAAATAGAAACGGCGTTTGCGACACCACCCCCAATTGGCGACGGTAACTGGCTAAATTAAACGACCGAATGTCCTGCCCATCAATTAAAATTTGTCCCTCCTGAAACTCGTAAAAACGGGTTATCAGTTTGATGATGCTGCTTTTGCCCGCGCCGGTGTGCCCCACCAACGCCACGCTTTCGCCGGGAGCAATGTGCAATGAAAAATCTGTCAGCACCTGCTCCTGCTCGCTGTATCGAAAATAGATGTGCTGGAAGGAGATTTCACCGCGCAGCGTTTCGCCCACCAGGCGATCATCGATTTGTTGAACCAGCGGTTGAGCGTCAATCAGGGCGAAAATTCGCTCGGAAGCAGAAAGTCCGGCTTGCAATTGACTCCAAAATACCGATAGGTTTATCATCGGGAACCAAAAACGGTCTACACTGGCGATAAACAGATACCACGCCGCCACCGTCACCAATCCGGCATTGGCAGAAATGCCACCCCAGTACAGCAGCGCCGCTGTTCCCAACGATGACATCACATTCAAAATGGGGAAAACCCCCGATAGGACAAAGCCGCGTCGCAGATTCACCTGGTACGATTGCTCGTTCACTGCACCAAACTGCTGGTAAATAGCTCCTTCTTGCCGAAAATTCTTAGCAATACTGATGCCGGTAACTGCTTCTTGAATGGCCGCATTCACCTTTGCCAGCACCCGAAACCCATGTCGGGTGACGTACCGCGCCAGTCCACGGAAATAGATGGTCAGCACAACCACAAATGGAATCAACGCCAGCAACGCCAGTGTGAGCTGCCATGAGATGCGCACCAATACTGTCAGCAAAATGAGTACCAGCAAAATCTGGCTGGCAATGTCAGTGATGAGTTGCACAACCTGGGCAAACTCCTGGGTGTCAGACGTGATGCGGCTAATGATGCGCCCTGATTCAAACTCATCGAAAAACGCCATATCGTGATTGATGGAAGCCTGAAACGCATCGTGCCGCAATGCCGAAACCACATCGCCAATGAGTCGCGCCAGCAAGCGGCGACGCGCCCAGTTTGCCCCCCAAATGCCCACGCCAGCAACAGTCATCCCGGCAGTAAGCAGGGTAATCACAATTATGGATGGTGTTCCTTCCAGCGCCTGCACGCTACGTGCCACCAGCAACGGCACGCCCGCTCCAGAAATAGAAACGATTGTCACAAAAAACAATGCTCCCAGCACTCGTTTCCGATATGGCGCAAAATAAGAGGCGATACGCTGAAATAGCTCGCGGTCATTGTACGACCGGTCGTATGCTTCGGTGTCAAGTCCGGCAAAAAAACCCATGTTCCCTCAATTAGAATTTAGCAATTAACACTGAATAATTAGCAACGTTTGTCACGCCCTTTGTTAATTGTTCATGATTCATTGCTCATTGGTTGCTCACTCGTAGCTGGCAAAAATATTGCGGTACGCTTCCGACTGTGCCAGCAAGGTTTCGTGATCGCCAATCATGGCGATGCGCCCTTTGCGCAAAACCACAATCACATCTGCCCAACGGATTTGCGACAGGCGATGGGTGATGAGCACGGTGGTGCGCCCACGGCTGGTTTGCTCAATAGCTTGTTGAATCTTGTCCTCGGTGGCGCTGTCAATGGCACTGGTGGAATCATCCAGAATGAGGATTTTGGGGTCGGTGAGAAAGGCGCGCGCCAACGCTAATCGCTGCCGCTGCCCGCCCGAAAGAGTCACACCGCGCTGTCCAACCACCGTATCGTAGCCGTCTTTGAATGCCATAATGAAGTCGTGTGCCTGCGCCGCTTTTGCCGCCTTAATGACCTGCTCGCGGGTGGCGTTGGGCACACCAAAGGCGATGTTGTCCGCAACGGTGCGTGAAAAAAGATAAATATCCTGTTCGATGATAGAAATTTGCCGGCGCAATATTTCTAAATTCCAATCGCGCACATCCACCCCGCCAACCAGAATACGCCCACGGCTCACATCATAGGTGCGGTTGATGAGCTTGGTGATGGTGCTTTTTCCAGCGCCGGTCTGCCCCACAATCGCTACCGTTTGCCCCGGCTGCACCGCAAAACTCACATTTTCCAGCGCCGGAGTGAGGCCATTATAGCTGAAGGTCACTTCTTCAAAACGGATGCTGGCATCCGTGTCCCCATCGAACCCCGCTGTATTCTGGTCAAGCTTCGTTTCGGCATTCATTAATTCCAGCACCCGCTGCGCACTGGACAACCCCGTCGAAACGCGAGAATAGGCAAACTGCGCAGCGAAGGTGGGAAAGCCAAACATAGTCAGCATTCCATTAAACGCCACCACGTCTCCTACGCCGATAACGCCCCAGCGAAACAGCAACAAGCTGTGCAGCAAGCCCGCCGCCTGCAACAACCCCAGCAAAAGCAGCGGGTAAAATTTCGCCTCAATATCACCCTGGCGGACAAAGGTGTCGCGCCAGCGACGCAGCGACGCATCAAAACGGATGGTTTCTCGTGCCTCCTGCGCCGCCCCTTTCACCGTTTCAACGCCGTCGATGGCCTCTGCCAGAGTCGCATTCAGGACACCAAACTGTTTCCGTTCCGCTTCCGTCGCCGGGCGCAAGCTGATGAGGTAACTGCGCAGCAAAAACACATACGCAATGGCATACCCAATGGGCACCAGCAGCAACTGGGGATTGATGGACGGCACCAAAATAAACGGCGCAATCATAAAATTGAGTGAGCCAATAACCAGGTTCACCCCTGGATTGAACAGCAGATTGATTTCGCGCACATCATTGGTGGCGCGCGCCATCAAATCTCCGGTAGATTGGTTATCGTGAAAGGACATATTTTTGCCGATGAGGCTCAAATACAGTTCGTCGCGGGTATCGCGTTCCACGCGCTGCCCGATGATTTCGCTGCTGAAGTTGCGCATCAACATCAGCACCCCGCGGATCAATTGCGAGCCGATGAGCATCAGGGCGGTAATGCCAAGCGCTTTGATGTTGCCGGTTTGGGTGATAATGTCAAATCCACGCCCGATGAAGATGGGGATCAATCCGGCCCCCATCCCGTTGCCGAATGCCCCCAGAAACACACCAAGAATAAAAATCTTGTGGCGCATCGCGTGCGACCATAGCCAATGTGCCGGGCTGCGCCGATTGGATTGCCAGGTTTTTGAAATGGAAAATTCAGCAATGGTCATAAGCGTTTCAGGTTTCGAGTTTCAGGTTTCGAGTTTCAGCGTTGCAGGATTGAAAGTTCGCTACTTCCCTACTCCGCCACCTCACGAATTGGCACAACCTGCACTCCCAGGTTCTTAAACAAGTTGCCAACAGAATAATATACCACAATTTGTAATTGATTGGGAAATGTGCCATCGGGCAGCGAGAAGGTGTACCCATCATCTACAATTTCGCCGGGCCACCAATAGCTAGTGGGATAGGTGTTCCACACCGGCTGGTGGTCTTGAATGATCGCGCCGCCCGCGTTTTGAAGGGGGCGTCCATCACGCCAGAGCCGCACCGACACCGTGTAATCGGTGGGGAGTGGTTTTTCTGCCAACCAGTAGAGCATCACCAGCGCCCCACCCCGCGCCACGCGGTAGCCGCGCAGGGTCATCTGCCCGCCGAAATCCAGGTTGACGGGCACAACGTCGGCGGGTAATTCGGTGGATGGTGCTGGCTGCAATCGAATCAAGGTCGCCCCGACAGCCTGCGGATGCGCTGTATCCAAATCAATTAAATTGGGAAACGCCTCTGCCGCCCGCCGGGTGATGAATTCGGCAGCAGTGCCGGGTTGTTTCAAAACAATGGCCGGTTCAGCGCGCCAGATTTCGGTGAGGTATTGCAGGGCAATCCATTCTTCAAACGATGGCGAAATATCCACGCCCGGCGCTGGCACGTCTGCCAGCACGGCCCACCCCGGCAACAGCCCGGTATCTTCCGCCCGCCGGTGTTGGTTGGCACGAGGGAAACTCACGGTAAATCGCCACCCGATGAGTACCAGCAGCAGGGCTACAGTCAGCCATTGCCCCCCCCGTTTCCACCGACCCCGGAATGCTGCCCACTGATAAGCGGCTGAAACCGTTCTGCCAAATCCCAACACAAGCAGTGGGTACAGTGGTAAAATTACCTGAAACCAGTTGCCAAAGCGGTAGGCCGTAGTGAACATCAGGTAAATTGCCAGCGTGCCGTAAAAAAAGATGGCTTTTCGCTTGCCCAACAACAACCAACCCAGCAAGCCACCCAGCAGCACCAACCATGTCAGTTCGCCCCAAATGAGCGAGGGGTATTCCGGGGTAATGAGATGGTGCAGGGTGAGGCCGGGCGACAGCTCGTCGCGCCCTTGTTGCGTGCCCACAAACTGCCAGAACCATTCGGTGGTAGATGCCCAGTTGCCCGCGCCGCGCCATTCGGGGTGCTGCGCTCCGCGAATATAGACGAAAAGGTAACTCAACACCGGAAGCAACCCGGCGGCCACCGTTTTGAAAATTAGTTGGGGGCGGCGAAAAATGTCGGGGCGGCGGGTGAAAATCAGGTAAAACAGCGGCGGCAAAATGAACAGCGTGGTGAGCATATTCGCCAGCATAGTACCGCTGATGAAGGCCATCGCCAGCAAGATGCGGTCGGTGGGGCGACGCTCCCATTCAAGTGCCAGCCATGTCAGCAGCAGCGTTTGAAAAATGGCGGAGGTGTATTGTTCAGTAGTGACACTGTAATACCAGAAAAAATAGGTAACGGCGTAAAATAAGGTCAGCAGCGCCGCCAGCCACTCTGAGCCAGCAATGTCTTTTCGGCGCAGCAAATGATACAGCACCCACAGCGCCGCTAACCCCCAGACGGTGGAATACAGCGATAACACCTGCACCGGGTTGAACACCCAGCCCAGTAGCCAGCGCCCCGCGTGGAACCACGCCCAGCCAAGCATCACATAAAGCGGGTAGCCGGGCGCGTTACTGAAGCGCGCCTGCACCTGGGCGTATTGGTGCGTGATCAGGTCGCCGCCGGTGAGTTCATCGGGACGCAAGCCGGTATCAAGGGTAAAAACATAAAGTAACCCCACCGTCACCAGTAGCAGCAGGGGTAGTTTGTTTCGTTTGATGAAGGTTATCATTTTTTGAGAGCGGCTAGAGAGTGATCATTGGAACGTATGGTGTCGCCAAATAGCCAATCTCTAATCTCCAATCTGTCAGACACATCGATGTGGTTTTGCACTGTGCATCTATTGTAAACAAGAGCGAGACTCAAAGCAAACAACCCAATTGTTTGACAGACTCCATTGCTATCAGTACCATATCGTTCACTAATTCTTACGACCGGATATGTGATGCCCTCATCAACACCCATTCAAGATAACCCTTCTCCAAAAACATCGAAACGAGTACGGTGGCTCAGTTGGGTACTGGTGCTAGCTGGATTGCTGCTGGTGGGCGCAGGACTTTTTTTCCCCCTCCGAGACCGCCTGACATTGATGGCACATCAACCACCGCCACTCCCACCGTCCGCTGTCCAGGGCGATTTTGGTGATATTGGCGGTTCACTGGCAGACAACCCTCTCCCCGTACTGGAAATGCCCCCGGCCACACCGACCGTCACCGCGTCGCCTATCCCCACCGACACCCCTGTTCCGCCCCCGGCAGACCCATCGCAGCCAACGGCAACCGCTGCGCCCACCGCCAGCCCCACACTCACCCCCACGCCCGACCCCTATCCGCCAGCGCAGTCGCCACCCACGCGCATCGTCGCCCCTGCCATTGGGCTGGACAGCCCCGTGCAGAAAGTTGGCTGGCATCAGGAAAGTATCAATGGGCAAACCGTCAGCGTGTGGGATGTGGCTGAATATGCCGCCGGGTGGCACAAAAATTCGGCGCTGCCCGGACAGGTGGGAAATGTGGTGCTCTCCGGCCATCACAACATCAAAGGCGAAGTTTTTCGCTACATTGTAGATTTGAAACCGGGCGATACAATTACCTTGTATGCCGATGATCGTCCGTATGATTATGTGGTGACAGATTCTTTCATCGTAAAAGACAAAGGTGAACCGGCAGCCGTGCGCCGCCAAAATGCGCAATGGATTGGCCCCTTCAGCGATAAACGGCTCACCCTGGTAACGTGCTGGCCCTACACCAGCAATACCCATCGCGTCATTGTCATCGCCAAACCGGCAGAAAAGTGATCTGCCAGCAATTTGAGGATTATCACAACTGAAGTAAAATACTCCAGAAAAACCGTTTTTAGGAGAAATACACCTGGCTATGTTTTTTTGGCAGAAAAAGAAACGCGAATCAGATATTCTCTGGCTCGATTTGGGTGATCTGGGTGATTTGGTTCACCCCAACGGCCCCCACGAGCAGTGGCAAGACCACGGACTGGGGCTATTGCGCACCATTATGCACCAGAACGGCATCCGCACCGATCTGGCATCCACTCGCGCCGTGACCAACTGGAAACAACTTCACCGTCAAGTGGAAGGTTACAAAATGCTGCTGATGAATGTTCGCAGCTACACCTTCCCCGTCGCGCGAAAAGCCGCGCAAATCTTCAAAGAAGTAAATCCCGAGGGCGTTGTAATTGTGGGTGGGATGCACGCCACAGTCGCGGTCAATGAATTGCTGGAAATCCCCGAAATTGACCACATTGTACAGGGGGCCGGCGAAAATACCATTTTAGACATTGTGAAAGACCCTGATTCGTTCCCGCGTGTCACCGTCGGTGTGGGGGCGAGAACAATGGCAGACTGGCCTCAAATTGACCGCACCCTGTGGCCCCAACCCCATCGTCGCCTGAGAAAAAGCTTCAACTGGCCGCTGGAACCAGAATGTGGCTGGGGTCCCGCTCCGGTTGCCACCATCATCACCAGTCGCGTGTGTCCGTGGCAGTGCGCCTTTTGCAACGAAAGCTCATACGTGCCCAATATAGGGCGGCGTCCGGTGGAAATGGTCATTGATGAACTGAATTACCTTGACCGCAAATATGGTGTTGGCTCGGTAGTCATTCACGATTCGATGTTCTTTCAAAACCCAAAATGGCTGGAAGAATGGGTTGAAAAATATCCCCGCCAGGCGAACAAAGTGTGGCCGTATTGGGCAGCCGGTCGCTCTGACACCATCCGTCAGTGGCCCGACCTGTTCACCACACTGGTAAAAGAAACCAACTGGGATACCATTTCTATTGGGTTTGAATCTGGCAGTGACCGGATGCTACAATTGCTGAACAAAGAATGTACCGAAGAAGACAACTATTTCGCCATCGATTTGATTAATCGGCTGGGGGAAGAAATAGAACGCGAGGGGCGCAAGCCACCGATGTTCTGGGCAAACATTATGTTGGGTATCCCCGGCGAAACCCACGAAGACGCATTCAAAACCATCCGCATGCTCAAGTCGATGAAGTATGTCTTTCCTTCCATCTCGTATTACGCCCCCTACCCCGGCTCGGCGTTGGGGTATCAATTAATTGCCGAAGGGAAGAGTATGATGTCGAAAGACAATTACCACCGCTTCCCCGGCGACGAGAAAGTGAAAGGCGTAGACTATCAGTTTTACCGCGAACTGCTGGCCGGCAAATATGACGCGGAAGTGAACGAAGGGTTGGAAGACTATCAGGCACGGCAAAAATCCGGGATTTATCAGGAGGCTCTGATAAAAGCATGAGCAGTTTCAGCAACCCACATTACATGTATCTATTTAAAATGAAAAATGGCAAGCAGAAGCTGGCCTACGGTCACACGCCGCAAGAAGCGTTAGCAATTTTGAGCTACCGCCTTTCTAAAGAAGAAATGGCGCAAATCATCCGCGATGACTACATGAAAATTTCACAGCGAAAATTGCAGCAGTTTGTTCGTAATCTGGGATGACCTAGTGCTATGTACCTATAAATGCACACGGGGTATACACAAAAAGCCGTATTAGTACAAAAAGAGAACTGGCGAAAAATACCAGTTCCTTTTTCATTCCGCGGCAGGCATTGAAAAATGAGGCTTTCTGCCAAACACAAAAATATTTTGCAGGCGCTGCTCAACGGTGACACGCTCAAATTACACCGGCATTTGGATGGCACAAAAGAGTATCGCCTGCGCGCATTGGATGGCACAACACGGCGTGTCTCACAATCCACCATCGAGAAACTGGAACGCGCCGGACACATCATCAGCAATCAAAAATTTCCAACTGCCACCTATTTACTTACGGAAAAAGGCAAGCCGCAGGTTAAAACTGATGATGAGAAAGCTTCTCCGTTAACAGCCCATCCATCATCCTAATTTTTGCAGCCAGCGCCCCAACCCTACCGCGATGCTTCCCGCAAACAGCATCAGTAGAAAAAAAGTGACGTCTCGTTGCTTTGGCAATCGACGTGGCGCGGTATCCTTTCTTCCTGCACCACGCAATGCCCGATTCAAATTTTCAAACGATCCCACCCCACCGATGAGACTGTACAGTCCCGCAACCAGCGCCACCCCTCCGCCAAAGCTCAACGCCAACCCAAATTGCGACCAGGTCCGCCACCCCAGCAACCAACTGACGATTGCTGCCAGCGCCATTAATGCCATGGCGGTAAATATCGCCAGCAGCAAAAACCGATAGAATTTCTTCAGTTCAGTTTTCCAGTTCATGGGAATAAACGACACTCACCGGGTCAACGTCTCTGCTATTACTTTTGCCAGTGTGGGCGGGTGCAACACCATATTGGCATAACTGGCATTCGCCATCGGACACGAACATTCGCCGTTGTAAATACTGCGTCGCATTTTTGCCATTTCTTCGCTGCGCCAAATGGGGCGCAAATCGTAATTATGCTCGCGCAAGTTGCCTACCCCTTCCGCGCGGATGCAACAACTCCACACATCGCCATTGGGGGCAATTTGACAGCTCGCCCAACTGGCATAACACGGTATCACCTGTCGCTGCTCGAACAGGGTGCGTTTGGCAATTTGGTAGTACTGTGCGCGAAACGATTGAGTCAACTTTGCCAATCCTTTTACGGGGCGTTGTCGCGCTTTTTGGCTCAAAAAATCAGCGACGGGGGCGTATTTTTTCGCCAGCGGGGTAATCTCCCAACCGATGGTGTCCAGTTCCACCCGTTCCTCGGCAATTTCGGTGATGAAGCTGTCTTGCTCTAAAAATTGTAACCCCCCATAAATCTCAAAAAAGTGGTCGATATTGAAGTTTGAGATGACGGTGTGGGTCGTGAGCACCAGATTTTTGTGGTCTTTTTGCAGGCGTTTCAATTCCTGCCACGTATTCATCGCTTTTTCCCAGTTGCCGGGAACCATGCGAATTTTATCGTGCTCTTCTCCCACCGCGTCAAGGCTGAGATTAATGCCGATTTGTGATTTTGGCGCACCGGCGCAAATACGGTCAACCTGATCCACAATGCGGCGGGTGAGAATGCCATTGGTGGGGATGGTGATGACGGCGGGACGGCTGTGCCGGTACGCCGAGAGCGCCATTGCCGCAGTATCTTTGCGCAAAAATGGTTCGCCGCCGGTGAAGGTGTAATAGAGCGGCCCGCGCCCGATATTGGCGAACACGTTGTCCCACTCTTCCAGCGTCATATCGTCGTTCGGCTTGCGCCACACATCGCAGGTTTGGCATTTTGAGTTGCAGCGATAGCTGACGCTCACCACAATGCTAAACGGCATAACGTGCGGAAACCCGAATTTTCGATAACTCCAGTAGAGGGGGATTTTGGGTAAAAGTCCCAGCATAATTAATTACGAATGACGAATTGAGAGTGACGAATGACCATACAGAAACGCACATTTTTCGTCACTCGTCACCCGTCATTCGTTCATTGCCTTTCGTGTTTTTTGGAGATTGAAGATTGTCCTCCGGCATTTCTCTATTTTCAAAAGCAACTGAATAGAACGCGGATTACGCAGATAAAACAGATTTCCACAGATATATTTCAGGAAAATCAGTAGAAATCCGCGTCATCTGTGTTCTATTTTGGTGCTCTATGGAAAATTGCACGTCGAACATTTAATCGCCAATCTCTAATTCGCGGTGGGCGCGACTTTTCGCTTGCCGATGCCCGCGAGCATGCTGAGCGCGGTTTGGGCATAATAGGGGAAGCGACGCCACGTATCTTTGCGAGTGGCAATGCGCAAAATACGCTTCGGGCGCAGGTAAAATCGGCGGTGCGCTTCGTGCCATTTGCGCTCCACTACTTCTGCCTCCAGCCCGCCATACGAAAAGAGCGCTTTATCTTCCTGAATGGCGAGTTTGCCCCAGTTGCCCGGCGTGACCACCCCTTCGCGCTGCAGAATATTCCACATTTCCGTGCCGGGATATGGCGTTGCCATCAAAAAGTGTGCTAAATCGGGGTCAAGTTCCAGCGCCAGACGAGTGGTTTTTTCCATTGATGCCTCGGTTTCGCCAGGCATGCCGTAAATGAAAAAGCCCATCGTTTGCAGTTTGGCGGCTTTTGCCCATTTTACAGCGTTGCGCACCATTGCTACGGTTTGCCCTTTGCGAATAACCTTCCGCAAAACTTCGTCATCGCCGCTTTCAACACCGAAGCCCACCCGTTTGCATCCCGCGGCTTTCATCATTTTGAAGAGTTCCGCATCGGTATTGTTGACTTTCATGCCGTGAATGGTGACCCACGGCACGTGATTGAGCTTGTTGTCTATTAACGCCTGACACAGAGCTTTGGCGCGGTCACGGTCTAAATTCCAAATGTCATCCGTCACACCGATTTCGGTGGCGCCCAAATCTTCCACCAGCCAGCGCCACTCGGCGATGACGTTTTCCACGCTGCGCCCGCGCCATGTATCGCCGGTGATGGGTTTTGAGCAATAGGTGCATTTGTACGGGCATCCCCGGCTGGTGACAATGGTGTACGCCCGAGCGCGCGGGTCTAGCCCATCGGTGAGCGGGTTGAGATTGGTGTAACGGTCAATTTTAAACAACTGATGCGCCGGAAACGGGATGGCGTCCAAATCTTTCGCTAACGGGCGGTCGAAGTTATGGCGAATTTTGCCGGCTTCATCGCGCCACGAAAGCCCCAGAATGTGACCCATATATTTTTCTGAAAAGAGACGGGGATGCTCAATCCCCTGTTCAATCCCCTGATCTTTTTCCAGCGCAGTTAAAATCTCGATGATGGTGGTTTCGCCTTCACCGCGCACAACCATATCCACCACAGGCTGTTCCATCGATTCATGGGGCATCAGCGTGAGATGCGGCCCCCCCAGAATAGTAATCGCCCCATATTTTTTGGCGGTAGCTGCCTGTTCCCACGCGCTGGGAATGAGCGGCGTCGGCGCAGAAATGCCCACTACATCATAGCCATCGCGGCGCAGGCGGTCTTCAAAACTCTCAAACGCCTCTTCCACAGCCGCGTCCCAAACATCCACGTCGTAACCGTGTGCCAGCAGTGCGCCCGCCAAATAGCCTAACCCCATGTGAATGTGTTTGCGGCTGTTCCAAACGCCAGATTCAGGACTGGCAAGTAAGATTCGCATCATTTCCTCTAAATTGACGCTTCCGATTGGATGGCTTTTTTCAGCTCAGTTTTTTCTTTCGCCGGGAAGATAGTTTTCCACGCCACGCGGAAAGTGCGCCGCCAGTTGATCCAAAAATCTTTGCGCATCAGGGTCATCATAATACGATGGGGACGCAGATAAAAGCGGCGATAGGCTTCTTTCCACTTGCGTTCAATCAGTTCGGCGGTCATATCGCCTATTTCATACCGCGCACGCCCATCGAAAAAGACATAATCTTCCCACGAATCAAGCAGCAAGTGGCCATGTCGTTTGACAAGTTCATAGACTTTGGTGCCAGGATAGGGGGTCATCATGCTGAAATTGGCAATCAGAGGGTCAACTTCGCAGGCAAACCGAATGGTTTTCTCCATCGATTCTTCTGTTTCACCGGGCAAACCAATAATGAAGAAGCCAATCGTTTCCAGCCCCACCGCTTTGGCGTTTTTGAATGCCTGTCGGATGGTGTCGTGATCAATTTTCTTGTCGATAGATAGAAGCACGTCGGGGTCGCCACTTTCCACGCCGAAGGCGGTGCGTTTCAGCCCGGCTTCTTTCATATGCGCCAGCACCTTTTTGGTTGCCAGATTGGCGCGGATGCCGTTCACAAAAATCCAGGGCACATGGTTGAGGTGGTTTTCAACAAGCAAATCGGAAATTTTGATCATGCGATTCATATCAATGTTGGCGCTATCATCTAACACGCCGATTTCCTGTGCGCCCAGATCTTCCACCAGATGCCGCCACTCTGCCAATACATTTTCTGGCGAGCGCGCGCGCCATTTGATGGGCATAATGCTCTGCGAGCAGAAGGTGCAGCGGTACGGGCACCCGCGCGAGGTCATAATAGAGAAAGACTTTGAGCCGTCAACCGCATCGGTGGCGGGCTGCAAGTTAGTATATCTGTCCATTTTAAAGAGATGATAGGCTGGCCAGGGCAAGGTGTCCAGGTCAGCAACGGGGGGATGGTCGGGGTTGTGATGCTCTTTACCGTCGGCAGTAATGTAGCTGATTCCCAGCAAACTCGCCAGGTCTGGGTTTTCCGGGTCGAGCAAATCGCTGGGGCCAAACTTGGGATTGTTTTTGCGGCCACGGTCGATCATTTGGCAGAGTTTCAGCCAGGTAGATTCGCCCTCACCACGCACCACAATATCCACTTCTTTGTGCTGAACACTTTCGGCGGGCAAAACAGTTACGTGCGGCCCACCCAAAACAACCAGAACATCTTTAACAGACTTAATCATTTTTGCGGTTCGCCACGCCTGCATTACCTGCGGCGTATTGGCAGTAATACCTACAATATCAGGCTGGAAGCGTTTGATGGCTTCAGTGATTGGCTCATCTTCCACATCGGCATCGAAAATCATTGTTTCGAATCCAGCCTCTTCAGATACAGCGCCCAAATACGCCAGTCCCAGATGTGGCGTGGTTCGGGTGTCAATGGGTAATCGGAATTTGGGATTCACCAGCATTACACGCATAGTTTACAACCTCTCTTGCTTACATTTCCTTCAACAGTCTAAAAACCGTTGCCCTAGTATAGTGCGCGAGCAAAAATTGCGCATCAGCGGGATTGCGTATCCTCGCAGCGGGACACTCCGGGCTATGACGTAAAATTGCCCCGATATTGCACGCCATTAGCAATTATATTTTCAACTATACAGGATGTCGGCTGCTTTTAGAAAATTTACAACCATTCAACACTTGTGTCATTGCGAGCGTAGCGAAAACCTGTTCTGAGCCTGCCGAAGGGCAATCACCGTTTTTTGCAAACCGGGGGATTGCTGCGGCGCAAAACACGCGCCTCGCAATGACAGGCTGTATAGTTACTATAATTTTACACAAAATAAATGCCAGAACAATTTCGACAAAAAAATCCTGCGCCTGTTTTGCTGCACAAAAAAGGGCAACCCGTGTTTGCCCTTTTCTACCCGAAGGCATGGTACAATTTTGTTTCATTATAGGCAAGTTTAAGAAATGAACAAAGCACAGGGTTAAAAATTCTAGTGACTACATGCCGCCCCTTGCTCGCCCGCAGCCGTTTTGAACGAACTGCCACAGGAGCATGTTTGCGCCGCGTTTGGATTGTCGATGTGGAAACCACCCCCCATCAGGCTGTCGATATAATCAATTTGAGCACCGGCAAGATATTGAAAGCTGGCAGGGTCAACAACAATCTTAATGCCTTCTATTTCAAATATTTCATCGGTGGCTTCTGGCAACTCAGAAAATGCCATGCCATAGTTCAATCCAGAACATCCCCCACCAGAGACAAATACACGCAGCGCGTAACTGGGAATACGTTTCTCATCCATAATTGTTTGCAGTTTCTGCGATGCCGCTTTGGTAAGAAAAATCATATGCTTACTCTCCTTATCCGTTTCAATTTCCTGATGTTGTTTTTTCAAGAAGTGAACACATTTTACCCGCAAGAAAAATTCTTGTCAAAAAATATAATTATTATAAGAATAATCATAATAACAAACACAACTATTTGTCGCCGGCACCAGTGTTTTAAGAATCTCCCAGACGTTTTCCTGTTT
>CAYPUV010000088.1:0-14277 GCA_964413895.1 uncultured Anaerolineaceae bacterium | reverse complement strand
ATACCACGAGCAACGGGGCTGAGCGCTCAGCCCCGTTGCTCGTGGTATTGCACAACGTTACTTGGCAGTGACACCTTTTTCTTTCAGCGCTGCCTGGGCCGCAGCAAGGCGCGCAACTGGCACCCGGAACGGTGAGCAGCTCACATAATTCTGGTTGATTTTATGGCAAAATGCAATGGAGGCAGGGTCGCCACCGTGTTCGCCGCAGATACCCACTTCCAGATTGGGGCGGGTTTTGCGCCCATTTTCCACAGCCCATCTCATCAATTGCCCCACGCCGTCCTGATCTAGAGTCTGGAACGGATTTTCAGGCAGGATGCCTTCTTCCACATATTTCAGCAGAAAGCCGGCTTCGGCGTCGTCGCGGGAGTAGCCGAAGGTCATCTGGGTAAGGTCGTTGGTGCCAAAGGAGAAGAACTCGGCAACTTCGGCGATTTCGGCGGCGGTGACGGCGGCACGTGGAATCTCAATCATCGTGCCGAATTTGTATTCTATCTGCATGCCTTTTTCTGCCATCACTTGCCTGGCAACTTCTTCTAATTGCGGTTGGATGGTTTTTAGCTCATTGACGTGGCCCGTCAAGGGGATCATGACTTCGGG
Organism: uncultured Anaerolineaceae bacterium; assembly: GCA_964413895.1. Classification (GTDB taxonomy): domain Bacteria; phylum Chloroflexota; class Anaerolineae; order 4572-78; family 4572-78; genus JANTHQ01. The sequence goes on along the minus strand of CAYPUV010000088.1, from coordinate 13,677 downwards.
TTTAACGATTTTGCCTTCTTGGGCCACATCGCAGGCAGCTTCAAAAATGGCACGGACCTGCATCTTCACAATTCCCGGCATCATCAGGCTCAGCCGCACGCCGCGCAGCCCCATCATTGGGTTGCTTTCGTGCATTCCTTCGATGGCTGCGAGCAACGTTTCTTCTTCCTCAAGACCATCGGTTTCACCTTTAACGCGCTTTTCAATAATGTCAGCGAAGATTTCATCGCGGTTGGGCATAAATTCGTGCAGGGGCGGGTCAATCAGGCGGATGATGACGGGATAGCCATCCATCACCCGGAACAGCCCGGCAAAGTCTTCGCGCTGATAGGGCAACAAAGCGTCCAGCGCTTCCTGGCGTTCTGCTTCTGTTTCGGCCAGGATCATTTTCTGGACGGTGGGGAGGCGTACTTCTTCAAAGAACATATGCTCGGTGCGGCACAGCCCAATGCCTTGCGCACCATAGTTGCGGGCGCGTTGCGCATCGTCTGGATAGTCGGCATTGGCCCATACTTGCAGACGACGGAATTCATCGGCCCAGGAAAGGAGGGTTTTCAGGTCTTCTTGTTCGTCCAGTTCGGCAATGACCATGGGGATTTCACCGACAAAAGCCTCGCCGGTGCTGCCATCAATAGAAACCACGTCGCCTTCTTTTACCAGCAGGCCGTTGGCGTTGAACTGGCGTTTTTCCTGGTCGATGACCATTTCGCTGGCGCCGACGATACAGGGCACGCCGAATTGGCGGGCAACCACGGCGGCGTGGCTGGTGGCGCCGCCTTCGCTGGTGAGAATGCCTTTAGAGGCCAGCATGCCATGTACGTCATCGGGACGGGTGAAGGGGCGAACCATAATCACGTCTTTGCCTTCCTCTTTGCCCCACTTTTCGGCCAGGTCAGCATCAAAAGCTACCACGCCGACTGCCGCACCGGGAGAGGCGTTGACGGCTTTGGTGAGCAGTTTGCCTTCGCTGACGGCTGTTGTTTTGGCGTCAGGGTCAAACTGTGGGTGCAAGAGGGTGTCAACCTGCTCTGGTGAAACACGCAGCACAGCCTGTTCGCGGGTGATGAGTCCTTCGTTGGCCAGATCAACGGCAATTTTAATCGCAGAACGGGCGGTGCGCTTGCCGTCGCGGGTTTGGAGCATCCACAGTTTGCCGTTTTCAATGGTGAATTCCACATCTTGCATTTCGCGGTAGTGGGCTTCCAACCTGTCGCAGATTTCCAGGAATTGTTGGTAGACTTCGGGCAGTTCTTGCTTCATTTCGGCAATCTTTTTGGTGTTGCGAATGCCGGCCACCACATCTTCACCCTGGGCATTGATGAGGTAGTCTCCAAAAATTTTCTTCTCGCCGGTGGACGGGTCGCGGGTGAAGGCGACGCCGGTGCCAGAGGTATTCCCCATATTGCCAAAAACCATCGTTACCACGCTAACTGCCGTGCCCAGGTCGTGAGCAATGCCGGCGGCGTTGCGGTAGTCGATGGCGCGCTTGCTGTTCCAGCTTCCAAAGACTGCTTTCGTGGCGAGCTTAATCTGTTCGATGGGGTCCTGGGGGAAGTTGCGCCCGGTTTCAGCTTTGAAGATTTTCTTGAATTCGCGCACAACTGCTTTCCATTGGTCCGCATTCAGGTCGGCATCGGTTTTTACACCGGCTTTAGCGCGAGCTTCTTTCAGTACTTTTTCAAACAGGTCATCATCTACACCCATTACCACACTGCCAAACATTTGAATCAGGCGGCGGTAGGCATCGTAGGCGAAGCGAGCGTCGCCGGTGAGGCTGGCCAGTCCCTCAACGACTTCATCGGTTAAGCCGATGTTGAGTACGGTATCCATCATACCGGGCATTGAGAATTTTGCCCCGGAGCGGCAGGAAACCAGCAATGGGTTATTGGGGTCGCCAAATTTTTTGCCGGTTTCTTCCTCAAGTACCTTCAGGGCTTCTACTTCCTGTTCCCACATGCCTGCGGGGAACGTTTCACCTGCTTCCAAATAGGCGTTACAGGCTTCGGTGGTAACGGTAAAGCCGTGCGGCACGGGCAGCCCCACGCGAGTCATTTCAGCCAGGTTTGCCCCTTTGCCACCCAGCAGACCGCGCACGCCTTCCCATTCGCCGCCAACATACTTTTCGGCATCAGCTACTTCTTCAAATAAATACACCCATTTTTTAGCCATTTAGAGAATCCTCCTTGGATTAAAATCGAATAGGGGTTTTTTAATGAGTCAACACTGACTCGAAATTGTTGAGGGGTTAAATGAGGAAAACAGGCCCACAGGCCAATATTAACCATCCTCCATTATATGGGGCTGTAAAATATTTGGCAAATATTTCTTAGAGGCTACTACCTATTGCAATTTCAAGAGACATTTTCGGGGACACATAGATTGGTTCAAGATAATGTAGTGACAGAGCAGTGCTCTGTCACTACTACAACCACACGGTTCTTGAAGGCATTCGGAAAACACAAATTTCTCACTTGAAATTGCACTATTGACTTTCAATATCAAGCTGATTACACTGACTGTACAGCAAGTTAATTCAAATTAATTGCAGTAGCGGGGGTCCCCATGTCTGAATTGCGACAAAATATTGCTACCAAAGAGTGGGTAATTATTGCTACCGAGCGCGCAAAACGCCCCAATACCTATGCAGAATCTAGTGAACATTCTCCTACTGCCGATCGTGACCCTTATGATCCCAATTGCCCGTTTTGCCCTGGCAACGAAGAACTTGACCTTGAAGTGGAACGTATTCCGACGAGTGGGACGCCGTGGCAGGTGCGCGCGGTGTTAAATCGTTACCCGGCATTGCACCAGGACAAGATGTTGGCACGCACATTTGATGGCGTTCAGCGCTGGCTCACCGGGGTGGGGCATCATGAAGTTGTAGCCGAGCATCCGGTGCACAATACCACCTTGGCCCTAATGAACCCGGCAGAGGTCGCCCTGGTTTTAGAGATGTTCTATAATCGCGGTTGGGGTATTCAAAACGATTCTCGGGTAGAACAAATCATCTATTTTAAAAACCACGGTGAACGAGCGGGCGCTTCGCTGATGCATCCGCACAACCAGATTGTAGGGTTGCCGGTAGTGCCCAACAATATTCGCCAGCGCATTGAAGAAGCACGCCGTTATTTTGATGACACGGGCGACTGCGTCTATTGTATGATGATGAATGATGAAGTGAATCGGCAGGAACGGCTTATTGTAACCAGCGAGTATTTTGTTGCGTTTGTGTTGTTCGCATCTCCCTCGCCGTTTCACATTTGGATCATTCCGCGCCGGCACGGTGTAAGTTTTTTGTACACTGACCGCGAAGAGCGCGCAGACCTGGCCCGCGTGCTGCGCGATGTAACGCGACGATTGTATATTGGTCTGCGTGACCCCGCTTATAACCTGGTAATTCGCTCCGCACCTGTGAAAGAACTGAATAGTGATTATCTGCACTGGTACATTGAAGTTATTCCTCGCCTGAGCCGCGTTGCAGGATTTGAACTGGGGAGCGGCATCAGCATCAATCCCACGCTGCCCAAAGAATGTGCCCGTTTTTTGCGTGATCTGGAGATAGATGTTGAACAACCGTAATTGTACATTGGCAGGGCAATCGCATACTCAATGGAATGTACCCAGGCGGCGGGATTTTTCTTTAAAAATCCACGGTAAAAACCTGTATTTTGTTAAAATCTCATCCGTGTAGGGACAGAGCACTGCTCTGTCCCTACAAATTGACCGGACAAACCACAAATCTTGCTTCAAAAATCAGTATGCGATTGCCCTAGTACATTGGTTTTGCCCATTGTCTACAACAAGCGCTTGTGCTATACTCTCCGAGGGGAAAACTCGTAACCATCACCCTTGTTTATAAGGAGTTTTTATCAATGCCGAAGTTCATTGCTCGATTAATTATCAATGCGGTGGCACTGTGGGTTGCAGCCATCCTGGTGCCGGGTATTCGCTTTGCCGGTCACGATACCAGAGCGGTGGTCAACATCTTTATTGTGGCCTTGATTTTTGGACTGGTCAATGCCTTTATCAAACCGATTCTAAAATTGGCCACATGCCCCTTTTACTTGCTCACGTTGGGGCTGTTTACATTTATTGTGAATGCCCTGATGTTGTTGCTGACCAGTTGGGTTGTGGGAGACATTTTCCAGGTGCGTGGGTTTTTGCCGGCATTGATTGGCAGCATAATCATTAGCCTTGTGAGCGCAGTATTAAGTTTGGTTTTAATTGATAGCGATGATTAATTGGTTAAAAGTTCTATTCTCCGGGCGGCCTAAAGTTGCCCGAATGGCCGTAGAAACATTGCACCAGAGCCTTCAATCTCCCAGTCCGCCCCTGGTAATTGACGTGCGGTCAAAAGAAGAATACGCATTTCACGGGCACATTCGCGGAGCAATGCTTGTTCCCTGGCGCACGATAGATGGACAGCTGGCCGCTATTCCCCCAGAACGCACAATTGTTTGCGTTGACCGTGCCGGTCGACGGGGGGAGCAAGTGTGCCGGTTATTGCTGGAAAAAGGGTACACCAACATATTTAATTTGCACGGGGGAATACTTGCCTGGAAAAAAGCAGGCTTGCCATTGCGTCGCCAACCGGTAACATAAACAGCGCGGTGTGATTACAACCTTACCCGCATAGATTATGGGCTACAGATTAATGAAAGCAATTGTTATTCAAACTGAACAGGAAAATCATCCCCTGGTGTGGCAACATGTGCCGGCACCCACCCATGCCAACAACGAGGTTTTGGTGGATGTGTACGCTGCCGCGCTCAACCGCGCCGATTTGATGCAGCGTGCTGGCTCTTACCCGCCGCCCCCCGGCACATCTGATGTTTTGGGGTTAGAAGTGGCAGGGTGCATCACGGCAGTGGGGGCAAATGTGATGGATTGGAATGTGGGTGACAGGGTATGTGCATTGCTCCCCGGAGGCGGCTACGCGGAGCAGGCCGTCGTTCCCGTGTCAATGCTGATGCCCATCCCCCCCGATTGGTCGTATGAGCAGGCGGCTGCAGTGCCAGAGGTTTTTCTCACTGCATTTGTCAATCTATTTATGGAAGCCAACTTGCAAGCAGGTGAAACCCTGCTCATCCACGGTGGCGCGAGTGGCGTGGGGACAGCGGCCATTCAACTGGCCGCCAAAACGGGCGCGCGGGTATTGGTCACTGCGGGCACAGATGAAAAAGTTGCGCGCTGCAAAGAATTGGGAGCGGAGCTTGCGATCAATTACAAAATGCAAGATTTTGCGGAAGCCGTTAAAATACACACAGCCGGTGCAGGTGTGGACGTAATTTTAGATATGGTGGGCGCGGAATATTTTGCGCGCAACCTGGCTCTTCTCAAGCAAAAGGGACGCATTGTGTTCATCGCTGCATTAAGCGGCACCCAAACCACCCTGAACCTGGGGATCCTGCTCCGGCGACGATTGCGGCTGATTGGGTCTGTGCTGCGGGGCCGCTCGCTGGCGGAGAAGGAAGCCATCAAAGAAGCATTTATGGCGCGTTTCTGGTCACTACTGGAACAGGGAACCATCCAGCCGGTGATTGATTCAATTTTCCCCATTCAACAAGCAGAAGAGGCGCACAATCGGATGGCCGCAAACAAGAATATCGGCAAAATTGTGCTGCGGGTGCGCGAGCCAGTGAATAAACGGAGGTGAAAAAATGGCAAAAAGATACAGAGGCACCATTGGTATTTTAACCGGCGGCGGTGACGTGCCCGGATTGAACCCGGCAATCAGGGCGATTACGGTACGCGCGTTGCGCGAAGGGTATCAGGTCATCGGTATTCGTCACGGCTGGAAAGGGCTAATTGAGCTGGTGCGTGACAAAGACGCTGATAACAGCGACAACTTTCGGATTCTCACAGAGAATATTGTGAACAAAGCCGGGCGAACCGGCGGAACTTTTCTGCACACATCACGCACGCGCCCAAGCCACGTTGCCAAAGAACAGGTACCTCAACATTTGCGCGACGAATACACGGACAACGTGAATGACCTGACGCCAGAAGTTCTGAAAAATTTAGACTTTCTGGGGTTAGATTACCTGATCCCCATTGGCGGCGATGACACACTGAGCTATGCGGTGCGCCTGTACACGGAAGGCGTCAAGGTGGTAGCCATCCCCAAAACAATGGATAATGATGTTCCCGGCACGGATTACTGTATTGGTTTTAGTACCTGTGTAACGCGTACCATCAGTATGACAAACAATTTACGCACAACAGCCGGATCACACGAGCGTTTCCTGGTGCTAGAGGTCTTCGGCCGATATGCCGGTTTTACAGCGATGCTTCCCACGATGGCCGGGGCAGCGAACCGTTGCGTTATTCCAGAACACGAATTCAAAATTGAACGGCTGACCGAACTTCTTTCAGAAGACCGCCGCAGAAACCCCAGCAAATATTCGGTTGTGCTGGTCTCAGAGGGGGCAATGTTTGAGGGGGGGGAAATGATCTTTCAAGATACCACTACCGACGCCTATGGGCATGCCAAGTTGGGCGGCATCGGCGATTTGGTGTCGGCGAAGCTGAAGGAACTATCACCCCAATTCAATCACGGACGACCCGTCAATGTGATCAATCAGAAGTTGGGGTATCTGGTGCGCGGTGGCGACCCCGACGCCATTGATTCTATTGTGCCGATGGCTTATGGCAACCTGGCGTTTGATCTGATTCTAAAGGGAATCCACGGGCGATTAGTCGTGCTGAAAAATGGCCGCTATGACGACATGCCCATTGACGTGGTGACAAGCACCAAAAAATTGGTAAACGTAAAAGAACACTACAATACCGATCGCCTACGTCCGTATTACAAGAGCTTTGAGATGAAGCCCCTGTTTATTATGACCAGCGAATAGGGCCACAGACACAAACCGGCAACACGTTTGGTATGCACCCCGCAAAGGAGACAATTCGGTTTCGATTGTCTCCTTTTTGTATCCACGTGTGTGCTTAAGTAACGCTCAACATCACGGCGTTTTGGTCAACCTTGTCTCCCGCTTGCACCCGCACACTGCTCACCACGCCATTTTTGGGCGATTTGAATTCATTTTGCATTTTCATCGATTCTAAGATGATGACAATGTCATTCTTTGCCACGGATTGCCCTTCTTCCACCAACACCGACACGATGACCCCTGGCATTGGCGCCTTAACCAGCACCTCGCCCACTGCTTCGCCAAGCGCACCCTTCACCCCCGCCAATCGACGTGTCCGCTCGTCTTCAACTTTCACGTCGTACAAAATGCCCTTAACCATTACCTGATAGAGGTCGTTATGTTCATCAATATTGATGTCAAACGAGTGTCCATTCATAATTAGTGAATAAAGTGCTGTATCTGCGAGCCCATTAAAGTTAATGTCAAACACGTCACCATTAATGATGACGTGTTCATCGTCATTAATGTCGATGGCGTATTCATTTTCACCAACGGTTGCAATGTATTTCATTGTTCGCTTACCTCAATCGTCTATCCAGCGCTTCCCGCCGACCGTAGAGCCGCCAGGGACTCGGCCCACCTTGATGGAGCAGAATAGCTTCTTTACTGCGTTGGTGGGCTACCAGCGTTGCGGCCACGGCTGCGATCTTCTCGTATTTGGGCGATGGCGTTGCGGTTACATCAAAATGGTTGTCCAGGAAGTTGGTGTCAAGCTGACCCCCTTGAAAGCGGGCGTGGTTCATCATTTTAATGTGGAAGGGGATAGTAGTTTTTATGCCTGAGAGCCTAAATTCGTCCAGGGCGCGTCGCATGCGCAAAATGGCTTCTGCTCTGGTTTCGCCGTGAGCAATGAGTTTCGCCAGCAGGGAATCATAATAGGGAGTGACGTCCATATTAAAATAAATGCCGCTATCCACGCGCACGCCATTGCCGGTGGGGAGCGACAGGGCGGTAATTTTGCCGATGGAGGGCATAAAATTATTGAAGGGGTCTTCGGCAAGAATACGACATTCCACCGCCCAGCCTGTCATTTTTATGTCGTCCTGGGTATACGAGAGTTTCCGTCCGGCGGCAATTCGCAGCATCTCTTTCACAATATCCACCCCGGTGACCATCTCGGTGACGGGATGCTCAACCTGCAAACGGGTATTCATTTCTAAAAAGTAAAAGTTGCCGTCTTTGTCCAATAAGAATTCTACGGTGCCGGCGCTCTGGTAATTTGCAGCGCGGGCAGCGGCGATGGCAACGTTGCCCATTGTTGCGCGCAGGTCGGCGTTAACAGCAAAAGAGGGTGATTCTTCGATGAGCTTTTGGTGGCGGCGCTGAATGGAACATTCTCGTTCCCCCAGGTGGATAATGTTGCCATATGTGTCGGCCAAAATTTGGACTTCTATATGCCGCGCGCCCTCTAGCATTTTTTCCAGGTACACCCGGCCATCCCCAAATGCGGCTTTGGCTTCACTGCGAGCGGTGCGCAGGGCGGCTGGCAAGTCCTCTGGCTTGTAAACGGCACGCATTCCTTTGCCACCCCCACCGGCAGCCGCCTTCACTAGCAACGGGTAGCCAATATCAGCTGCAACGGATTGCAATTTTTCATTGGGCAGGCCCTTGGGGCTGCCGGGGATGAGGGGAACGCCTGCTTTGGCTACGGTCTCACGGGCAACGGTTTTATCGCCCATAAGTCGGATGGCCTCTGGAGGGGGGCCAATCCAGATCAGTCCGGCATCGATGACGGCCTCGGCGAAATCGGCGTTTTCTGCCAAAAATCCGTAACCGGGGTGAATACTGTCTGCACCACAAGCCAGTGCCGTGTCGATGATTTTGTCGCCACGCAGGTAGCTTTCTGATACCGACGCCGGGCCAATAAAATAGGCTTCGGTTGCCCGGCGCACGTGCGGCATCAGCCGGTCTGGCTCGGAATAGATGGCTACGCTCTCCAGCCCCAGGTCGGAACAACTACGGAGTATCCGCATTGCGATTTCGCCGCGATTTGCAATAAGAACTTTCTTCAACATATCTTCATCAATCCTTGTACAGGGTTTAGGGTGACAGAGTAGTGACAGAGCAGTGCGCTGCCACTACATTATTTTGAAACAATGTATGTGTCCCCGAAAATGTCTCTTGGAATTGCACTAAGTATCATAATGGAATGTTCCCGTGTTTTTTGGGTGGATTTTCGTCGCGTTTGTTTTGCAGCATTTCCAGGGCGTTAATCAGCCTGGGGCGGGTCTGGTTTGGTTCAATAACATCGTCTACATAACCCCGTGACGCGGCAATGTAGGGATTGGCAAACGTATCTCGATATTCTTGCACCAATTCTGCGTGACGTGCTGCGGGGTCTTCTGCTGCGGCCAGTTCCCTGCGGTACAGGATATTGATTGCGCCTTCAGGCCCCATCACGGCGATTTCGGCAGTGGGCCAGGCCAGGTTAATGTCGCCGCGAATGTGTTTGCTAGACATCACGTCGTATGCGCCGCCGTAGGCTTTGCGCGTAATCACTGTAACTTTGGGCACGGTGGCTTCGCAATAGGCATAGAGTAATTTTGCCCCGTGGCGAATGATGCCGCCGTATTCCTGCGCTGTACCGGGCAAAAAGCCGGGTACATCCACGAAGGTTACCAGTGGAATGTTGAAACAATCGCAGAAGCGAACAAAACGCGCCGCTTTCGACGACGCATTAATATCCAGTACCCCGGCCAGCACCGCAGGTTGGTTGGCAACAATGCCTACGCTTCTGCCGTTTAAGCGAGCGAATCCAATAATAATATTTTGGGCAAATTGTTCTTGCACTTCCAAGAAATCACCGTTATCAACAACGGCGGTAATGACATCGTGCATATCATAGGGTTTATTGGGATTATCGGGAACGATTGTGTCCAGTTTAATGTCGGTACGCAGAGGGTCGTCGGTGCATTTTATTTGAGGCGGATCTTCCATATTGTTTGCGGGCAGAAAACGCAAGAGCCTGGAAAGCAAGTAGAAGGCATGTTCCTCATTTTCTGCGGCAAAGTGCGCCACACCGCTGATGCTGTTGTGTGTGTTTGCGCCGCCCAGTTCTTCAAACGTTACTTCTTCGTGCGTTACCGATTTCACCACATCTGGCCCGGTGACAAACATATAGCTGGTATTTTTAACCATAATGATAAAATCTGTGAGTGCCGGGGAGTAAACCGCGCCTCCCGCGGACGGTCCCAGAATAACTGAAATTTGCGGAATGACGCCGGAAGCCAGGGTGTTTTGCAAAAAGATGTCGGCGTAGCCGCCCAGGCTAACCACGCCCTCTTGAATGCGCGCGCCGCCAGAATCGTTTAACCCGATGAGGGGCGCGCCATTTTTAAGCGCAAGTTCCATGACCTTGAGGATTTTTTCGGCGTGAGCTTGCCCTAAACTTCCGCCAAATACGGTAAAGTCCTGAGAAAATACGTACACCAATTTGTCTTTAACGGTCCCATAGCCGGTTACAACGCCGTCGCCCAGGGGTTTGTTTTTATCAAGACCAAATGTGGTGTTGCGATGGGTTACGAATGCATCCAGTTCGCGGAAAGAACCTTCGTCCAACAAAAGATGCAGGCGCTCTCTGGCGGTCATTTTCCCTTTTTTGTGCTGAGATTCAATGCGCTTTTGGCCTCCCCCCAGTTGTGCCAGGGCCTTTAGCTCTCTCAGTTTTTCAATTTTTGGGTCGAGGGACATAGAGCCTCCGTTGTTGTTTGTGAGATGTTTGTACCTTTAGCTTAAACACAGCGCGATGAGGATAGTTGCGGTGTGTGTTATTCTTGGGCAAGTTTCGCTCAACGGCTCAGAACCACTTTGCCGAATTGTTCGCCGCGCTCCAGCAGGGCCATCGCTGCGATGCCATCGCTGAGCGGCACAATGGTGTGGATCACGGGAATGAATTTGCGGGCGAAAAATAGATTCATCACCGTTCGATAGTCGGCGTGGTTGCCCATTGTACTGCCGATCAGGCTGATTTGTTTGCTAAACAAGAAACGAATGTCTAGCTGGGTTTTGGGGCCGCTTGTATTGCCCACAATAACAATTCGTCCGCCTCGTTTTACGGCCCGCAGGCTGTGTTGCAGCGTGGCCGCACCAATGTTATCCACTACCACATCCACGCCTTGTTTTTGGGTAAGCGTGTAGATTAATTTGGCCCATTCAGAGGTTTCTTTGTAATTTAATACTATATCTGCCCCCAACGCTTCGGCGTGTGCCATCTTTTCTTCAGTGCTGGTGGTAGCGTATACGGTGCAGCCGGCCAGTTTGGCAATTTGAATAGCCGCGCTGTTAACGCCCCCGCCGGCGCCCAGTACCAACACCGATTCGCCGGCCTTAATCTGCGCGCGGTGAATGAGCATCCGCCATGCGGTGAGATACACCAGCCCCACTGCGGCGGCGGCTTCAAATGAAACACTGTCAGGCAAATGGAGCAGGTTTTGCGCGGGCAAAACAATATATTCAGTGTGTGTGCCGGGCATAGTTTCGCCCAGGATGTGGTAGCCGGGGCTAACGCTGTGTTCGCCGCGAGCGGTGAAGTCATCTTGCCGGGTGTTGATTCCGGGGTCAATGGCAACCCGGTCACCGATGGCAAATGCGTCCACGCCTGGCCCCAGCGCCGCAACCACGCCCGCGCCATCGCTCCCGCTGATGTGCGGCATTCGCAACCTTAAACCGGGCCAGCCCTCGCGCACCCAAATATCCAGCCGATTGAAGGCGCTGGCTTTCAAGTGCACCAACACTTCGCCGGGGCCGGGTTGCGGCTGTGGCACATCGAGGACGCGCATTTTGCTAATATCGCCGTGTTCAGTGAATCCAAGCGCTTTCATTGGGATCTCCTCATGCTCCTATCTTATTTTTAGTTCATTGCGGGCAATGACCAACCGCTGAATCTCACTGGTGCCTTCGTAAATTTCGGTGATTTTGGCATCGCGGAAATAGCGTTCAATGGGCAATTCTTTGCTGTAGCCCATTCCGCCGTGAATTTGCACGGCTTGATGCGCGCAGAACATTGCTGTTTCGCTGGCATAAAGTTTGGCTATCGAAGCCTCGGTGGTGTAGCGTCCGCCTGTTCGCCGGGCTTTTTCTTCCGCTATGCAGGCATTGTAAATGAGCAGGCGGCTGGCTTCCAGGCGGCATTTCATATCTGCGATTTTCCATTGGATGCCCTGAAATTTGCCGATGGGGCCGCCAAATGCTTCTCGCTCGCGGGCGTATTGCACGCTGGCCTGGTAAGCTGCCCCGGCGATGCCTAATGCCTGCGCCGCAATGCCAATCCGTCCGGCATCGAGCGTGGCCATGGCAATTTTAAAGCCTGCACCCTCTTTTCCCAACCGATTTTCTACCGGGCAGCGGTAATCATCAAAATGAATTTCGGCGGTGGCGCTGGCGCGAATACCCAATTTATTCTCTGTTTTACCGACGCTAAAACCGGGTTTGTCGGTTTCAATGATGAATGCTGAAACTCCGTGTGCGCCTTTTGCGGAGTCTGTGGTAGCAAATAGAATAAGGTAATTGGCTGCCGGGGCGCTGGTAATCCAACTTTTGTGGCCGTTGATAATGTAGTGGTCGCCATCCAGAATGGCTTTGGTGCGCATATTGCTGGCGTCCGAGCCAGACATCGGCTCGGTAAGGGCATAAGCGCCCACTTTTTCGCCACTGGCCACCGGGGTAACATATTTTTGCTTTTGGGCTTCCGTTCCAAATTTTAGCAGCGGGTAGTTGTAAAGCGAGTTGTTCACAGACACAATTGTGCCGTGTGCGGCGTCTACTTTAGAAATCTCTTCGATGACCAGGGCGTAAGCCAGCACATCCATCTCTGCCCCGCCGTAGGTTTCTGGTGCGGTGACACCCATAAAGCCAAGTTGCCCCATCTTTTTTATGGTATCGAATGGGAATTTGCCGGTGTGGTCAAATTCGGCAGCGATGGGCGCAATTTCGTTCTGGGCAAAGTCGCGGGCTGCATCTTGCAGCATTTTTTGTTCGGTGTTCAGTTCAAAATCCATGATCAATAATCTCCTTTTCTTGTGTGACCTTGTACGATAGATAACACTGAAAAAAACCGTGAGTATGAATCTTAAGCTGGTTTTGTCACGTTTTTTACGTGACTTGCGGTTTATTCATATCGTGCAACGGTTTAATGTTGCGTTGTCCTGCGATGAACTCCCGACCAGACTATCATAATCTGGCTCAAATGTATTTGGATTGAACCCGTGTGATTCGGGGGATGCCGCTGCGGTAGCGAGTTAATCGTCTCCGGCGCTGCTACGCCGGGCAAGTTTTTCTTTGATAATCGCCATATCTTCACTGTGCCATTGGCGTGTTTCCACGGGGGAAGAGGCTGCCTGTAGCGGTTGAGTATCGTATTTGTAGTGTTTTACCGGCAATACCAGGTGAAATTGACTCCCCGGCAATGTTTCTTCGTTGCACTCTGGGCTTTCTACCCACACTCTACCATTGTGCGCCTGGGCAATACCCTTAACCAGGGGCAACCCCAATCCCGGCCCCGCGCCTTTGAATTTCACCATACTGGTACTGTGGTGCTCTACACTATCGACCCGATAAAATTTATCAAAAATTCTCAAGTGATCTTCTGGGTTAATACCAATGCCGGTATCGGTAACAATAATTTCTATCTGCTCAGTATTTCCAATGGTAGAAATAGTGCGTCCTGTGATGGTGATTGTGCCACCATCGGGGGTGTATTTTATGGCATTGTTCAATAGCTGGGCGATCACCTGCACCAGTC
>CAYPUV010000087.1:0-14317 GCA_964413895.1 uncultured Anaerolineaceae bacterium | reverse complement strand
GTAGTAGATACCAAATATATTTATAACATAGGGCCTGTCCAGCGTCAGTAAACTTCATGTGAAGACAGCATAAAAATGGCGTAAAGACGCTAAAGACTGGTAAAATATTGCCGATTACCAATGATAGGGTTGCCGTGAATGGCTAATAGTTCAACTAACCGCCTACCCCTACCTTAAAAAAGAAGAGGAAGTTGTTATGCTCAGGCTCCCCGTAGACCTACTGGAGCCAGGAATGGTCCTGGCCAAACCAGTGATTGACCCCAGAGGCAGCGTCCTCTTGCGACAAGGCGTTACCCTCTCTGACGAATACATTGTCAACATAAAAAAGCGCGGCTTTGCCAGCATTTTTATTAGCGATGGCGACACCGACGACATTGTTGTCGAAGATATGCTTTCGAACCGCACGCGGCGCACCACGCAGGCCACGTTAGCCCGCGTTTACGATTTTGTGCGACACATCACCGCCGATTTTGCCAACGCCAACGCCGAAACTGTTGTTGCCAGCCTGCGAGACAGTGGCATTATTAATGCCTTGCGCAGCTACAATGGCTTTGAACAACTAAAAAGCCGGATTACAGCCATTTTAGAAGATTTATCCAGTACCGATACTCTCTCTGGCGTGGGTCAGATTCGCAGCAACAACGATGTTATCTTTAGCCACTCAATCGACGTGACGGTTGTTGCACTGATGATCGGCAAACGGCTGCATCTGAGTATTGCTGACCTGCGTCGATTGGGGATTGGTTGCTTACTACACGACATCGGCAAAATTTTTGTAAAACCGCTGCTGCTGCAAAACCCTCTCTATGGGAAAAAAATGTTAACGCCGGCAGCACAACTTCGTTTACAAGATCACCCTCGCCTGGGGTACGAACTATTGCGCGCACGCGACGCCGATGCGGTACTATCTAATCATGTAGCCCTGGAACATCACGAGCGTCAGGATGGACGCGGCTATCCGCGTCGAATGTATGGCACCAACACCATTGAGCGGCCCCGCTTTGATCGCCAGAACATTTTGCTCATCGCCGAAATCGCCGCCATCGCCGATATGTACGATATTCTCAGCACAGAAAAACCCGACCAACCGGCCTTAACCCCCACGCAAGTTGTCCGCAGTATCCGCCAATTGTCGGGTACATTCCTCAACGCAGAAATTGTAGAAACGTTTTTGCAGCTGGTGCCGGTACTGCCTACCGGCATTGGCATCGTCGTGCGCACCGGACGCTACGCCGGATATCGGGGCATTGTCGTTGAAAAAAATAAAAAGCACCCAGAACGGCCTTTAATCCGGTTGCTTTATAATTCACACCAGGACAGAATAGTGCCCATTGAAATTAATTTGGCCAACGACAAAACTACCACAGTGGAGGCAATACAACATCAATGAGCAACCCACCCACAACGTGTCCCACCTGTCAAGCCTCGCTTCCGGCAGAAGCCAGGTATTGCCCTGAGTGCGGGTACTCTCTACTCAAGCTCCCCAATATGCCCGCACCGCCCAGCCCACAATGGCTGGGTGAACGTCGCCAGGTAACTGTTTTATTCGCCGACCTGGCCTCGTTTACGGCTGCCAGTGAAAAAGCAGACCCCGAAGATGTGATTGATATGCTCAATACTGTATTTACACGCCTGATGGTTGAGTGCGAAAAAGAAGGGGGCTACCTGGATAAAATTATGGGTGACGCGATGATGGTATTGTTTGGCGCACCCAAAGCCCACGAAGATGACCCGGCGCGCGCAGTACGGGCCGCACTGGCCATTCAAAACGCAATGCACGGATTAAATTCCATTATGCGCGAGAAGGTAGGCCGCGCGTGCAAAATTAGCATCGGTATCAACACTGGCTCGGTAGTGTGGGGAGAACTTGGCCCCAAAGGCAAAACCGCCCTCACCGTCATTGGAGACACAGTTAACCTGGCTGCTCGGCTGGAAGATTTTGCCGTCGGAGGACAAATTATTGTATCTGAGGCAGTGTACCACCGCACCAAAGATTTTTTTGAATACGAAGCGATTGATCCCATTGCCGTAAGAGGGAAAAGTGGTTTAATCTCAGCTTATGTTCCCCTGCAGCTACGCCGAAAAGTACAACGGAGACATGACCAGACCGAAACTAATATTCCCTTTGTAGGGCGTGAACAAAAAATGGACCTGCTCCATGCCTATTGGTCGCGGGCCGGAGCCGGATTTTCGCAAATTGTCTTGCTCACCGGCGAAGCAGGACTGGGCAAAACCCGCCTGGTAACAGAATTTATCAAAAGTATGGATTTATACAACCACGAAAAACGTCCACTTATTTTGCGGGCACGTCACAAATCCAACGCTGGCCATGAATATCGGCCTCTCGCTGACCTGATAGGCCAGTTCTTTGGCATGGCAGAAAATGATACCGGCGTGATTCGGCGCAGAAAGATAGAAGACCGAGCACAAGTGCTGGGGATTACCAGTAATAAATTCTTGTCCCTGATTGGGTATTTGTTGGGCTGGTATCGTCAGAATGAGCCAGAAGACCAAACAGAAGCCAAAAAACAGCACAATATGAACTACCTGCACGTTGCCGCCGTTGATGCAGCGGTTGACCTGTTTTTCAAACAATCTATGCGCCGCCCTACCCTGCTGGTAATAGACGACCTTCAATGGGCCGATCCTCAGGTGGTTGAATGGCTGAATCGTCTGATCATTACCAGCAAAATGATTGACAGCGACCCCGGCACATACCGGCTAATGGTGCTGACAGTTTCGCGCCCCCGGTTTGATGCTCCCCTGAACACCCTGCAAACCGAAAATGTGATAAGGCTTTCCCCACTGAGCGAAGCGAATCGCCGAGTACTCATTAATCACCTGCTGCCGGGCCAGGGACTGCCGGCCTCGTTGATTACTCGCCTCAGCAAAGAATCAGAAGGCAATCCGTTTTACCTGCAAGAAGTGGCCCGTGAGCTGGTACAGTCAGGACAGCTTGCTCGCCACGGCAACCGATGGCAGCTCACCCGCTCGGTTGACCAGCTCGATGTTCCCCACAGCATAGAAGGGCTGGTGTTGGCAAAGCTCGATACACTTACTCCCACTGACCGTCGCGTTTTGCAACATGCATCCGTTATTGGGATGTTATTCAGCCATCATCTGCTGGCAAAAATTACACCTGTAGAAAACCTGAATAACTCTATCAATAATCTGATCAAGCAAGGGCTAATTAAGGAAATTGAATCTGCGCAATCAGGGCGCGTGTATTCTTTCACCCAGGCGGTGGTGCGAGAAGTAACGTACAACAGTATTTTGCGCAAAACCCGGCGTGAGCTGCACGAGCTCATCGTAGAACTGGCCGCAGAACAATCGCCCAAACAGGCTAAAGATGCAGAAACATTGGCCTACAATTATGCCGCCAATGGTAGCGATGAAAAAATGATTGCCTACAACTGGTTGGCCGGACGGCATGCGCTGGAACGATTTCAGTTTGACGTCGCCTTTCATCACTTGCAAATGGCCTGGGACACCCTGATGGAAATGTCCAATCCCAATCCAGAAGTGTACCACAATCTTGCCGATGCGTTGGGTGATGCCTGCACGTTCACCAGCCACTTTACCCAAGCAGCAACATGCTACCAAACGGCGTGGAGTTTAATCGACAACGATCCCCAAAAGCAAGCCGTTCTGCACTACAAGTTGGGGCGGCTGCATTTTTACCAGGCCAATGTTAGCGCCGCGCTGGAAGATTACCAGAAGGCGCTAAAGACAACAGCCGCACACCCAAACCCGGAACTCACCGCCCAAATTGAAGCTGAATTACGCCTGATGTTTGATTTTGGGTAAATTTGAGTAGGGAGAAACGGCGGAGCGCGTTACCGCACCATATTGGGCAACATATTCAATATTTGTGCGGTAAAACGTATTAACTGTTGCAGCATCCACGGCCCCAGCAGTAGCAAAACTATCCCAAACCCCACAATTTTGGGGACAAAAGTTAGCGTCAATTCGTTAATTTGCGTCATGGCCTGAAATAAGCTGATGATCAACCCCACCGCCAAGCTTACTCCCAGCATCGGCGCGGCTACCATTAAAGCCATTACCAATGCATCGCGTCCCAGTGTCATTACAAATGCTTCAGTCATCGACTCACTCCTGATTTCTACCGAATTTTGGTATTATCCCCCAAAACTGGTTAATAGCGACCGCACGATCAAATGCCATCCATCAACCATTACAAATAGCAATATCTTAAAGGGCATAGAAACCAGTGACGGCGGCAACATCACCATCCCCATTGACATCAATGCGCTGGCAATGACCATATCTAATACCAGGAAGGGGATAAAAATAAGCACCCCCATCTGGAACGCTGTTTTTAATTCACTGATAATAAACGCCGGAATGAGCACGTATGTGGGCACATCGTCGCGGGTTTCGGGACGGGGAAGGTTTGCCATTTTTACAAATAGTGCCAGGTCACGCTCGCGAGTTTGCCGGAAAAGAAATTCCCGCACCGGCACAATGCCCCGCTCATACGCCGTTTGTTGGTCAATTTGATTATTGAGATACGGCTGCAATGCGTTCTGGTTCACCTCATTCCATGTGGGAGCCATAACAAAGAAAGTTAAAAACAGCGATAGTCCAATAATCACCTGATTGGGGGGAATTTGTGGGAGCGCCAATGCGCTGCGCACAAAAGACAACACAATAACAATGCGCGTGAACGCCGTCACCATAATGAGCAGGGCCGGCGCTAAACTGAGCACCGTCAGCAGCAGCAGAATTTGCAAACCATTGCTCACGGTCTGGGGGTCGGTGCTGTTGCCAACTTGAACGCCAAACTCCAGCGAGGGGGTTGACACCGTATTTGCGCCAGCGCAGCCGGTGGTAATAAGCATTAAACTTAAAAGCAACAAGCCTATTAGTAGCTGTTTGCGTCGACGGATCATGGTTGTGACCCTCCAACCGTTTGCCGGATCCGCTCCATCTCGGTATACATATTACTTAAGGTTGTTTGCCACTCTACCGGAGTTGTGGGGACAGCCGGTGGCTCTTCGATTGGCGTTGAAGTTGCTTGCTGTTGCAATGCTGTTTCAAACGCAGATTGCTCCTGCACCTGAGTTGCCGGGTCTTCTTCTGGGAGGGGGACGTGCGCATCGGCTAATTCGGTAATTAACCCCACTTGTTGCTCGGTGGCGCCAATGAGTAGTGTCTTTTCGCCAACCACAACCAAATGCAGCGTTCTGCCCGGCGCCAGTCCCACAGTTTCCAGCACCTGAATGGTTGCCCCCCCAGTGCCCGATGTATTTTTCCCTTTTTGCAGCCATTTTAGCCCGGCCAATGTAGCGTAAACCAACCCAATTACCAGCAGCAATTTCAGGCCCATATCGGCCCCAATTTGCCAAAAAGGTCGTTCGTTGTTTTCTGCATTGACCGTTGGGTCCAATGTTGAATCATAATCGGGCAAGAAGCTGTCTGCGGCCTGAGCAGTTGGTGAACTTTGCGTGGCAGAGTCATCTGTCGGCACGGTTGGAACGGCAGTCGATGCAGGAGCAGACGTAATATTGTTTGCGGGATTGTACAAACTTTGCCCCAAGATTAAAAACAACCCCAAGCCGGCTATAATTGCCACCATCCACCAGCCAAGTTTGCCAGATTTTCTGCGCTGAGGTTTTTGAAAACCGAACATATTGTATGAGTTCCTGAGAAACTTTTGTTATTGCAAAGATCGAACGCGCTGGGCGGGGGGGATGACATCTGTAATGCGTACGCCAAAGCGGTCGTCAATAACCACAACCTCACCCTTTGCAATCAAGCGACCATTAATGAGTACATCAACCGGTTCACCGGCCAGTTTGTCTAACTCTACTACCGAACCAGGCCCTAAATGCAGAATTTCTTCAATGGTCATTTTGGCGCGGCCCAATTCCACAGTTACCTGCAGCGTAACTCCCAGCAGCAAATCAAGATTGGTTGCGCCAGTGTCATCATTTGCCGGTTGAAGTGGCGCAAATTGAGCCGGGTGTGCGGTAGACGAGGGGGTAGCAGCCGTGCGACCAGCGGGCACGGCCACGGGCGCAGGTGCAGGCGTGATTGTCGGTGGTGCGCCGGTAGTTTTCTGGCCCGTTATCTGTGCCAGTTCTTCGGGTGTAATCTGGGCAAGCGATGATGATTTGCTGGCGCTGCTGCCTGCGGACTGTTGCTGGGTAAGCAACCGATTTATATCATCCTGGGTCAACTGTTGAGACGAAGACGCCGATTCTTCACCGTCAGCGCTACTCTCTTGATCAACTATTTGGGCCAGTTCTTCAGGTGTAATTGACAGGTCATCCATTATCTTTTGCCTCCAAAACGTCCACAATTTGCACCGCCATTTGACGGCCTATCACGCCGGGTTGTCCCGAATACCGTTTAGAATCTCCAATGAGCACAGGCAATGGACGACTCACATGAGTATTCAACACCAGCACGTCTCCGGCCTGTAAATGAAGTATATCTTCAAAGTTCGTTTCTATTTCCCCAAGCAATACCGAAAAGTCCACCTGGGTATGTTTTATATGGGCTATCAGACTATCCTGGTAAATTCCGGCCTCTCGTGTTTCGCCCGCTACCCAGGTATGCGGACTTAACTCTGATACAATTGGCTTCAGTACGGAATAGGGGATACAAATGCTCATCATTCCCGTATTGTCGCGGATGCTAATTTCAAATCCAATAAAAATAGCTGCATCTGAGGGAAGCGCAACCTGAACAAATTCTGGGTTTAGGGTGCTTTCCACCGTTGTTACCTTAATGCTCAAAACGTTGCGCCACGCTTCTTCCATTTCTGACGCAATATAATTGATGATATTTTTAAGCAGTAATTGCTCAATGTCCGTGATTTCGTGGTCGGGCTGAACTGTGTCTCCCATACCACCCAGTAATCGATCGATGGCGATGGTAGCGGTGGCGGTGTCGATGGCCAGCATCACTCTACCGGGCAAAGGTTCATATTTAAAAACGGTGGTCGGCGACGGTGACGGGATGTTTTGCAGAAAATCAACGAAGCTGCCCTGTTCAACGTGAACCAGCGATACCGCAACGGTAGCACGCAAAAATGCGGATAGCGCAGATGTAACCCGTCGCGCGAAATTCTCGTGGATCATCTGCAGGGTGCGAATTTGTTCTTTAGAGAATTTGTCCGGTGAGCGGAAATCATACGTTCTGGCTGTCCCTACAAATTGTCCTGCGTCGCCGGGGAGCGGGGTACCATCTGAAGGCAAAATAGCCAGCAAGGCATCAATTTCTTTTTGCGATAATGTTTTTTCTTGTGACATATACGGAAAAACCTGATGTTTTTACGCTAGGGATACGGTTTCCAAACCTGGCAGGTTTTTACCCCGAAAAGCAACTATTGCACCAGAAATTCAGTAAAATAAACGTTCATCAGCGCTTCGTATCCAAACAGATTATTAATAGCATCCATAAGTTCTTGTTTTAATGCCTGTTTACCTTCAATAGAAGCAATTTCATCATACGTTTTGCTAGAAAGTACGGTCATCACCGCGTCGTCAATTTTAGGTCGCACTTCATCAATTTTGGAGCGGAACTGGTCTTCGGCGGTGGTGCGTTCTTCGCCCTGCAAGCTGGAATAATTTGGAATACTGGGCCAAAATTCAAGCACAATTGTAGTTTGCAAATAGCGCAAGCCGCCGGGTTCAGCCAGGTTCACCACTTTTGTATCCAGACTATACATAATTCCCTGGAGCGCCTGGCCAGGTTGCACATACATGCCCGGTTGCTGCCCCGTAGCTTGCTGTTGTGCCATAGCCGTTGACTGCGGCGGCGTACCTGGTTGCGGAACCCCGGCCATAGCGGTTCCATCCTGCGGGGACTCTGTTTGCTGAACTTCTGGCGTGGGCGTGTCTCCCATATCTACCCGCACATAAAATGGTTTCCACCAACTTGAGGGGGCAAGCAAAATATATAACACAGATCCTAGTAAAACAACTCCAACGAACACGGGGACAAGGATTTTGGGGTTGAGAAGTTTTTTGATCGTGGCCATGAACAAATCCTTTCAAAGCTTTCGGGGACGGGAATGGCGTTTACACACCTTACGATATTACTGTCCTCCGCCAGCTTCTGAAGTAGCAGTGGGTTCAACAATGGAGGGCACAGAGATAGAGAAGCGACGTGTGCCACTGGGATAGACAATAATAATATCCGCCCGGCGATTCATTTTTCGGTGTACCCGGCTGTCGTTGGGCACAAGTGGGTTAAATTCGGCGTTCCCGGCGGCCATTAATCGCCGTGGAGCAATGTTATCTTCTTCACTGAGATAGCGCACAATTGTTACCGATCTGGCAACGGACAAATCCCAATTGGTAGGATACATGGGGCTGTTGGTGGGAACATCATCTGTATTCCCTTCCACTCTAATTCGATTGTCTGAATCTTTCAACAGGTTGGCAATTGAATCGAGGATCGGTTTTGCTTCGGGGCGCAGGTCGGCACTTCCCGACTCAAACGCCAGTTCATCAGACAAGCTGATAATGATCCCTTCCAGCGTCATATTGACATCAATCTCGCCGGGCACGTTTAATTCCTTGGCCAATACGGTCATCTCCGTACTAACGCGCAGAAAATCGCGCTGCTTGGGTGGCAGGCGATCAAAAAATAGGGGAGCAGCGGCCATTGTATTGTTGGCGATAACGCTCTTGGTATCGCCAACAAGGCCCGCCGGTGGACGCAACCCCATTCCGCTGAATGCCACCCGCAGTGATTCGGCAACTGCAGCGAAATTTTTCAGGTCAGTGTTGGCCATTGCAAACAATACAATAAAAAGGACCAGCAGCAGCGACATCATATCGGCCCAACTTGTCAGCCACGGTTCGCTGGGGCCGCATTCAGTGTCTTGTTTCTTTCGCGCCACAGTTAATTTCTCCTACCCCTCAGCCGATTCACTCTGGCCCCGTAATTTGGGAGCCAGGAAAGATTCGAGCTTTTCGCGCACAATACGGGGGTTTTCGCCGGCCTGAATGGACAAAATACCTTCCACAATTACCTCGCGGGTAATCATCTCATCTTTATCTTTTTGTTTCAGTTTATTCGCCAGGGGAGACCACAGGAAGTTGGCCAGGATTACCCCGTATAATGTGGTGAGGAATGCCAGCGCAATGGCCGGCCCCAACGCAGCCGTATCAGACAGGTTCCCCAACACGCCAATCAGTCCGGTAACGGTCCCTAACATACCCATTGCCGGGCTTACAGAGCCTAACATCTCCAGTACGGCTGCGCCATCGTTGTGTCGTCGGGACATCAAGTCGTTATCAATTTCCATAATGTCGCGCACCACTGCCGGGTCCACGCCATCAACAATAAGCATGATACCTTTTTTAACATACTCATTATCAATTGAACTGATTTGTTCTTCTAATGAAAGCAGTCCTTCGCGCCGGGCCTGGTCGGCCAGCGCAACAAAACGTTCAATTTCAATCTGTGGATTGGTAGGCAGTCCCTTAAATGTTTGGACGATTAACGTAGGCAGACTGGCAATAGACTTCATTGGGTACGCCAGGATAACTACCCCAAACCCACCCCCAATTACCATAACCAATGAACTAATGTTAATCAGGTTGGCCGGGTTATCTCCGTTGATAATCATTGCGGCTACATACGCGCCATACGCCACGACAAACCCCAAAATAGTTGAAATTTCCATCGGCTTACTCTACTCCTATGTTCCTTTCAACAACTTGCGGTGGCTGGCTAAAGATTCGCCGTCGATAAGCCACCACGGCTTCTATTATTTGCTGTGCTGGTTCCCGGACCACAATTTTTGCGCCGGTGGTGAGCGATATGATTGTATCTGGTGTTTCTTCTATAAATAGAATTAAGTCAGCATTAACCCAAAATTCGCTATTATTCAAACGGGTTACTTTAATCATATTTTCTCCACCAGGGAACCGAACTGAGACAGAAACGTATGCCAGGTTTCCAATGATCAATATATCACCTCCAGCACCTACTGTCAGTAAAAGCCGCGTGAATAGGGCATAAAATTTGCGTAAACAGGCGTGTGCATCTTGATTTTTGCATTCAACGCCCCCAAATATCGTTCATCTTTACGCAAAATTGACTCTTATTTCACGTCTCTTTTACTGACAGTAGGCCGCCAAGCATGTTATAGTCCTGTTATAGTAAAATTAGTCTTGAGTGTTTTTAGGGTGTGTTGACATTTGGCGAATTCGCACGCTTCGATACACCTGACGACTACTCAGCATGCGAATTCTGCCGGAAAACGCATCCTGAGTGGCCCTGAAAGGGCATATCGAAGGGGCGTTTTCCGTAAAAACAGAAACGTCAACACAGCCTAGGAGCCTGGTTATTCCGTCATTACCCATTCCAAAAATATATTGTGCTGATAGTTATGGTTGAATGGCTGCAGCCGAATAATAACTCTGCAGGAGTAAACATTTTATGGAGCATACCAGCAACATAACACCCCTCGTTGCTCACTCCGTTGACGGGAACCGGGCTTCCACGCAGGTTTCGGGGCGCTCACACATGCAAGCAAAAGGTTCCTCCCCGTTTCCCACAGCGAGGAGTGGGTTTTCTCAAGTTTTGGCTGCGACGCAAGACAATACTGCCGCATCTTCTGCGCTGCGGATGCAGCCTCCCCCCCCCAGCCGGTGGAGCAGTTTGAATTTTTTAACAACCGCTCATGCGCCGCGCGTTCGCTGGCCGTGGACACGCACTCATTTAAGCCAACTACTAAACACGGCAGCCAGCAACCTTAATCCGTTGGCGACGTTTGTCGTTCCCCAAACAGCAACCCCTGCTCCTCAACCCACAGTCCCTACCATTAAAACTGCCGCCGTTGCGGCCGCAACGCTGCCCAGTCAACCAATGGCACTGAGCGACTACCCCCGTCCCCGCGCTGACAACGGGCGAGGCATTCACTGGATTCCCACCATCAGCCAATCGCCAGAGGTGATTGATAAATACGTTGCACAAGCCGTAGAAATGGGGATGAAGTGGGTGGTCTTTTTAAATGAAGGAACTGACATCGGCAAAAACGATTACCTGGTGCAAAAACTCACCTCGGCGGGAATAGAACCGGTAATGCGCGTTTATACGCCAGGAGTGGTGCCCATTGAAGGCGACCTGAAAGCAATGGTCAAGCACTATACGCAAATGGGTGTGCGCTATTTTCAACTTTACAATGAACCGAATTTACGGGTAGAGACGGGCGGGAAACCCGCCGACGTGGATCAATATGTTAACCTGTGGAGTTCTGCGGCGCAGCAAGTGATTGAAGCAGGGGGATTGCCCGGCTTTGGGGCGCTCAGTCCGCAGGGAGAGATGGACGACCGCGCCTTTTTACAGCAGGCGCTGGCGCGGCTGAAAGAACTGGGCAAAACCAACTTACTCAATCGCGGTTGGCTGGCAATGCACAATTACACCGGCCCCCGCCCGCTCAACGACCCAGACGGGTTTCTGCGATTCAAACAATACAACGCCATCATCGAGCAGGCGCTGGGGCGTTCGCTCCCCATCATCGGTACGGAGGGGGGGACCCACGTAACAGCCCAGGTATCGCCAGAGAAACAAATTCAAATGGTCACTGGTGCCTACAAATACATGGCGCACCGCGAACCGTATAATTTTGTCTACACCTATTGGATAATTGCCAACGGCCACGACCCGGCGTGGGACAGTCAGGCGTTGTTTAAGCCCAACGGCCCTACGCCATTAGCGCAAGCGTTAAAAGATATGGCCTCAGGAGGAAACGTATGAGTGGAATCTTTTCGGTTTTTCGCGCTACCGCGTCTGCGCTTACCGCCCAGCGGCTGCGAATGGATGTTATATCGAATAATATCGCCAATGCAGAAACCACACGCACAGAAGGCGGCGGCCCCTACAAACGACAAGAAGTTGTTTTTGTGGCCAAACCCGGCGACACCAGTTTCGCCTCGCGGTTGGCGGTAGCCTCAAAAAAGAACATCGAGCAGCCGGGACGCGGTGTGGAAGTTTCGGCCATCGTCACCGATGATTCGCCCGGCAACAAGGTGTACGATCCCACCCATCCAGACGCCGATGCAGAGGGATTTGTAACGTATCCTAACGTCAACGTTGTTACAGAAATGACCGATATGCTTTCCGCCACGCGCTCTTATGAAGCAAATGTCACCGTTTTCAACGCTCTAAAAAGCATAGCACTTAAGGCGCTTGAAATTGGCAACAAGTAACGTGGGCGCAAGCGAGTAAGGAGTCGAAAAAAAATGGCAACCAGTGGAATTACACCCATCACCCACATCACTTCTGTCACCAAAACTCAGCAGCAAACGCAAAATACCGGCAGCGCCGGTTCAGTCACCAAAAATTTTGGCGAAATGCTGGGCAACGCAATTGACAGCCTTAACCAAACCGAAACCAACGCCAACAACGCCATCGCTAAACTGGCTGCCGGTGAAGACGTAGACCTGCACCAGGTGATGTTGGCTATGCAAGAAGCCGATATTGCATTTCAGGTTGCCTTGCAAACCCGGAACAAAATTGTTAACGCCTATCAAGAAATAATGCGTATGCAAGTGTAATTCATTTTCAGAACAAGGGGTCGTAATCTATTTTTTCTAAGTGCCAATCTCTGGTTTCAATAATATGAATCAGTCTCTAATTCCCTTTAAACAAGCAGACCTGGCTAGTGCGTGGCAAAAACTCAGCACGTCACAGAGAGTGGGGCTGGGGGCACTGATAACCGCCGCCCTAACCGCCTTAATCTTTTTTGTGTCGTGGGCACAAACGCCAGAATATGTTGCCGCCTTCACCAATGTAGACGCCAAAGACGGGGCAGCCATTGTTGATTACCTGAAAGAGAACAAAATACCCTACCAAATATCTGAAGCCGGTGGAGGAACAACCATTCGCGTGCCAACCACGCAAGTCCACGAGGTCCGATTGGCGCTGGCCAGCCAGGGACTGCCCGGCAAAGGCACAGTAGGGTTTGAACTTTTTGACAATGCGAATCTGGGAATGACCGATTTCACCCAGCAAGTCAACTATCGGCGAGCGCTGGAAGGCGAACTGGCCCGTACCATTAGCAGCCTCAACGCCGTTCGGGCGGCCCGGGTACACGTTGTTATCCCCCAACCTACGTTATTCAGCGAAGAAGAAAAACCCACCACAGCGTCAATCCTGGTAGACTTGGATAGCGGACAACAATTAGACCGCGAGCAGGTTAAGGCCATCAGCCACCTGGTTTCCAGCGCCGTAGAAGGGCTTACACCGGACAATATCACCATCATCGATATGAACGGCAATGTACTCTATGATGGTGCCGCCGATTCAAACAACGCCGACTCGGTAACACTGAGTAGTTCGCAAATAGAGGCGCAACACAACCTTGAGCAGAACCTTGAAACTCGTATTAAAACAATGCTAGAAAATGTGCTAGGGCCCGACCAGGCCGTGGTGAGAGTAGCCGCCGACATGAACTGGGACCAGGTTCACACCGAAAGCGAAAAATACCTCCCTGCCAAAGAAGGGAGTGTGGTGCGCAGTTCGCGACAAATTACAGAAGCCTCCAGCAACAGCGAAGGCTCAACGGGCGGCGTTCCCGGCGCCACTAGCAATATTCCAGATGCCGCACCCTCTTATCAAACAACCATCAGCGGCACAAATGGCAGTGCCTACCAACGCTCCGATATTACCACTAATTATGAGGTTTCGCGTTCCACCTCCGTAGTTGAGTCTGCTACCGGGCAAATCAAACGCTTATCTATTTCTGTGCTGGTGAATAACATCACCAATACCACCGTCATCAGCGCCATCAAACAGGCTACCGTTTCTGCAGCCGGCCTGGATACAGAACGGGGTGACGTTCTGACCGTCAACAGCATCCCGTTTGACCGAGAATACCTTATCCAACAAGAAGTAGATATGAACGCCGCTCAACAGCGTGAATTTTACTTTGCCCTGGCGCGCTGGGGCGTTGTGGGCATTGCCCTAATTGCTTTATTCTTTGTGGTGCGCGGGATGCAACGCAGCTTGCAACTCCAACGAGTTGAAGTTCTCCCGAAACCGGGCAGCGCTACGGCAGCCATTGCGTCGTCGCCGCAAGACGCGCGCGCTGCGCTGTTGCAGCAGATTGACCAGGCTACCGGCAGCGAGCTTGACCCAAACTTCGCCGGCTTGGGTACAATCGGCCCCCCAAAATTTGGTAAAGAACAAAAAGAAGCCGCCGCCAAAGTACAAATGGTGCGCCAATTGCAATTGGTAGCTAAAAATCGTCCTGAAACCCTGGCCCAAATTATTCAGTTCTGGATAACTGAGGACTAAAGCACATTATGCAAGATATGCAGCTAACCGG